>CADAWZ010000094.1 GCA_902791745.1 uncultured bacterium | reverse complement strand
TCCATTATTTTACGGATATTCTCAGGAAGTTGATCAAAATGTATGGGTTTTGTCGGATTATTTACCTTTTTATAGTGATACGGATGATTTTTAAAATCACTTCTATCAATATTTTCTTCTTTTACTTTTGAGAGATAATGTACTTGTAAACCTTGTTTTTTATTGTGGCGTTTTGTTTTTTTCTTAAATCCACTTCTATCAATGTTCAAAGGGGTTATAACTTCATAATAATATTTATCAATAAAATTATAACAAAAAATATTATTTTCTTCTATCTCTACCTCAGAATACGCACCTTGAAAAACAAATTTTGAAAAATAATCATATAAAATTTCTGACTCTTTTCTACTTTTTATGACAAACTCAGGAACATGCCCAGTAAATTCTGTTCTACAACAAAAAATATAGCCATATTTATCAACTGCAAATCATGTCCATCCATCGGTAAATAAGTCCACTGCTGTAATTACATCATTATCTTCTTTTTGGAATGCTTGTTCTATAGTTTTCTTTTTACTCATTTAAGCCTCCCCAAAAAAAATAGTCAAATATATCTTTCAAGAAAATATATGTAATTCCTCTATCAAAAAAATAGCTTGCTTTTATACAAAACAAGCTATTTTTTATGGTAAATAACAATATTTTTTAGATGTCTATAGAAGTTTTAATAGTACATTCACTTCGGCAATTTGAACAATATGGAATAGTTACTAATTTACCACCATCAAACTGAAATGCTCTTGTAAATCTAATATAGTTAATATCAGCATGTTTATTTAACAAAAAATTTATTACTCTAAATTCAGCACAACGACCTATTTTATTAATTGTATTCTCTCCTTCTTCATCTATTTTACCAAGTGGTTTTGAAAGATCATGTAAAATTTTATTAATTTTTGTAGGGGGACTGTTAGTTGATGTACTCATTATAATAAATTTATTTTTTTCCCTTTTTGATATATCGTAAGCCCCAATATATGCTGCAATATCTCTTGGTTCCTCTCCTTTTGATTTTAAATTTTTTATAAAATCTATTATTTTTTTTGTAGCTAAATATTTATAAAATTTATTATCATCTCTGTGTTCTAAGAAAATTTTATCTTCTAAAGATAAACCATAATAGTCCCATAGGTCTTCAAGAGTAAAATATATCACTTTAATTTCACTTCCGATTTTTTTTTATATTCAAAGAGTGATCTTTGTTGATGTGATTATTTTACTACAAGAAAATAAAGTTGTCTTTATAAAGTGATTGCCAAAAACTTGCCAGTTTTTTATTTTAAATATATACCTAAACAAAAAAAATCGGTGGTGAAAAATTTTCCAACACCGATTTTTTTTACATTCTGTAGAAAAGTTACTATTTTTCCTCTTCTTCTTTGCCTTTTTTGATAACTTGTGGCTCAGCTGTTGCTTCAGCTGTTTCAGTTGTCTCTTCTTCTTCCTTCTTTGGTTTTGCAGCAATTACTACTACTTCATCAGCAGGAGATACGAAAGAAACACCCTCTGGAGCCTTTAATTCAGCTACCTTTAATTCTTCACCAAGACCAAGATTTGTTACATCAACTACGATATGGTCTGGAACATTCAATGGAAGAGCTTCAATTTCAATTTCCCACATAAGTTGTTCTAATATAGCACCTTCTCTTACGCCTTTGCAATCTCCATCGAGATGTACAGGAACAGTTGCTGTAACAGCTGTATCAAGAGCTACTTTGTGGAAATCAATATGTTTAATCTTCTTTGACAATGGTTCTCTTTGAATTTCAGCAATCATTGCGGTATATTGGTCTTTGTCAATAACCAAATTAAAAAGTGCATTCATTCCGTGAGCATGAAGTTCTTTTTCAAATGTTCTCTCATTTACAGAAATACAAAAAGATGTTATATCTTTTCCGTAAACAACGCATGGAATTCCGCCTTCCTTGCGAATAAGATTTCTTTCTTTTTTACCCATTTCTCTTTTTTTGGCTTCAATCGCTATTTGCTTCATATTTTTTCCTCCAGTCAAAAAGCATACTTACCGATAAATTATAATGAACGCGTCTTATAGCCTCTGCTATAAGAGGTGCAACCGACAAATATAAAAATTTTCCTCTCTGTGCTTCAATAGGTATTGGCACAGTATCTGCCACAACAACTTCTTCAATATCTGAATTTTCAATATCTTTTATTGCACTTCCAGCTAATAAAGGATGTGTGGCACAAGCAAAGATTCTTTCTGCTCCGTTTTGTTTTAAAATTTTAGCAGCTTGAATCAGAGTTCCTCCAGTAGAAATCATGTCATCTATTATAATGGCAGTTTTTCCTTTTACATCTCCGATGAAATCAATAGCTTCTACTTGGTCGGGTCTATTTCTTCTTTTAAAAATAATAGCAAGTGAAGCTCTCATTTGATCTGCAAATCCTTTTGCCCTCGAAACACCACCTGCATCAGGTGATACAACAACAATATCTTCACTATTTAACTTTCTTTCAAAATAGTTAAATAAAAGTGGAAAAAATGTTAAATTGTCAACAGGTATGTCAAAAAAGCCTTGTATTGCTGCAGAATGAAGATCTACAGTTATTATTCTGTTTACTCCTGCAACAGTATATATATTTGCAAATAATTTTGCAGCAATAGGTTCTCTTCCAGAAGTCTTTTTTTCTTGTTTCTCATAACCATAATATGGTATAATTGCGGTTACATTTTTAACAGAAGCCCTTGCCACTGCATCTATCATCAAAAGTAATTCTATAAGACTGTCATTTACTCTTCCACATATAGGCTGTACTATATATACATCTTTGCCTCTTACGGTTTCTTCGATTTTTACACGAGTTTCACCATTTTTGAATGTAGAAGCAAGGGACCTACCCAATGGAAGTTCCAAATAACGACATATATCATAGGCAAGTCGTGGATGGGCATTTCCAGAAAAAATTTTGACATTGCTCCCTACTAGAGAGAATCTTTCCTTAAATTCGGCTTCGCCGGGTTCCATAAAAAAAAGCTCCCATATAAAGATTAGCTTTTTGATTATACAACATCAAAAAAAAAATATCAACAGTTTTTTAAAATATTTTTTTTAAAAATATAAAATGTGAGCCTGTGATAAATATAATTGGTAATTGTAAAAAAAATTCACAGGCTCTAAATATGTTTTATATATAATTTAAAAAATAATATTACTTAATTTTATTTATTATTATTACTTATTTTCTTTTTTTGAAGATTTTGTCTTTGTATCTTTAGTTTCTTCTTTTGTTGTTGGTTCTTCTTTGTAATTTGTTTCATCATCTTGCTGAATATTTGTATCTCTCTCTACTTGAAGACCAGTAACAGAATCAAAACTTGGATTATCTTCTTTTATCATTAATGATTTATGATTATGACCTAAACAACATACTTTATATGATTTTAAATCTCTTGAAGGTTGATAACCACTTGTATATGTATCTTTTGAGGCAGATGGACAGGTTGGAACAAAGTCTAAATATCTTGGATCTGGTGATATTTCTGAAAGTTTTTTTGGATATGTTCCTTTATGGTCAGCAGAATATAATTTTAAACCAACAGATATTTTCTTTAGGTTTTCTCTACATTCATTAAAAGCTATTTCATCAGGATTTGTAGAAAGTCCAGCATCTGTTAACATTCTTGCAAGTCTACTTTTTTCTTCATTGAGTTCTCTTATTTTATTTTCTAAATCTTTATTTTCTTTTTCTAAACTTTCTATTCTTGTTTTTTGTGAAGTTATTTGGGATTTAAGAGTAGCATTTTCTGATTCAAGAACAGAAGTATTTTTATTATTACAACCAGTTGCAAACAAACATAAAACTATCGCTACAGCTGAAATAATTTTTTTCATTATTTTCTCCTTGTTTAAATATTTGAAATTTTTTATTCTATATTTTTTTTTAAATCCCTTGATTATTCTTGTTCTTTTGCTTTCTTTATATCTTCAGGTGTTACAGGAATTATCCTATCTATAATATCCATATATCCTGCATTTGTTGCCATTTTTTGTTTTTTGGGTTTTAAGTCTGGTTTTGAAATTTCTTCTTTAAATTCCTTTTTTTTCATGGCATCATTTACTGCTTGTCGTAGTTTTTCGGAATCTTCTGCACTCATCATACCACTATGTCCAAAGTTCATGATTATTTATCCTTTCCATTATCTTCTTTATTTTTTTTATTTTCTTTTAGTTTTGCCCTTGGGTGAGCATTTTCATATGTAGCTTTTATTTTATTCATTGATATATTTGTATATATTTGAGTTGTTGCAAGGCTTTCATGACCGAGTAATTCTTTTATTGTAACAACATCTGATCCACCTTGTAGTAAATGGGTAGCAAATGAATGTCTCATTGTATGTGGAGAAGCTGGTTTTCCAACACCAGATCTATTCATATTTTTTTTAAACATCTTTTCAACCGATCGTGCAGATAGTTTGTTTTTATATCTATTCAAAAATAAAGCTGTAATGCTTACATCAGGTCTTACTGCAAGATATTCATCAAGTGCTTTTATTGCAGGATCGTTTAGAAGAACCATTCTCTGTTTGGAACCTTTTCCAGTTACTCTCGCTGTTTTGTTCTTAAAATCAATGTCTTTAATATCAAGATTTACAAGTTCACTGATTCTCATTCCAGTTGCATACAATATTTCCATAATAGCACAATCCCTTAAATAGACAAAACTTTTATAATTTTCGGGATCGTATTCATCAGGTGTCTTTTCTAAACATACTTCTTCTGTTGTATCTATAAGCCTATCCACATCATCTTCATCTAAAACTTTAGGTAATCTTTTATCCAATTTTGTATTTTTGATATTATTAGCTGGGGAGTGTTCTATAAATCTTTCTTGTTCAATAAATTTAAAATATGATTTTATTGCAGCTAACTTTCTATTTATAGCCCTTGGTGAATAATCCAAATCGAGTTTTAGATGTGTTAGATATTCCCTTATTGTCCGTTCATCAAAATCATTTAAGGTCATTTCAGCTTCGAGATATTTTTCAAAAAATCCAAGGAATAATCTTATATCTCTTTCATATTCTTTTACTGTTCTTTTGGCAAGATTTCTTTCAACAACAAGGTAATTTATAAAATCGGTTACATAATAACCTCTTATTTTTTCAAGTTTGCCGTTTTCCATAAAAACCGCCTACCTATTATTTTAGATATCCTAAGCATTCAAAAGCTCTTCCAGCATTTCCTACAATTCCAGCTTCATCTTCAAATTTTGCCTTCATAAATTCTATTTTTTCAACAGGAACCATTCTTGCTCTTTCTTTTAATTCTTTTTTTAATGAAGGAATGAATAATTCAGAAGCTCCAGATACTCTTCCTGAAAACAGTATTCTTTGTGGGTTTACTGTTGTTGCTAAAATTGCAATAAATCTTCCTAAATATGTTCCAGTATCTTCCCATATTTTTAAAGAAAGTTTATCACCTTTTTGTGCAGCTTCAAAAATATCTTTTGATGTCAAATTTTCTTTTTTCAATATTGTTTCAATACCACTGTCAATAGCTTCTTCAGCTCTTTTAACAATTCCAAGTCTTGAGGCTAATGCTTCTACACAACCTTTGTTTCCACAACCGCAAACTGGACCATTAGGCTCAACCGTTATGTGTCCTATTTCTCCAGCAGCTTCATCTGCTCCTAATATCAATTTTCCACCAGCGACAATTCCGCCACCAATTCCAGTACCTATAGCTATACATATAAAATTTTCAATTCCTTTACCATTGCCAAAATACTTTTCACCAGTCGCCATGGCTCTTGCATCATTCAATATAAAGACAGGTAATTGACATTCTTTTTCAATAGGGGTTCTGACATCTACATCATGCCAATTTAAATTTGGGGCAAAGATACAGATTCCATTTTTTGAATCTGTTCTACCAGGAATGCCTATTCCAATTCCAACTATATTTTTGCCTTTAGCTTTTTCTTTACATTCATTTATAAGTGGAATAAGATTTTCATTTATTACTTTTTCTGCACTGTTTTCTCGGTTTATTTCGGTTTCACATCTACAACTTATATTTCCATTTATATCAACACAACCGCATGCAGCATGACTTCCACCTAAATCGACACCAATAACATATTTATCCATATTTCCCCCTTATTTTAATAGTTCTATATTTAATATATTGTTAAATTTCAAGTTTGTAGGTTTAGAACCTTTTTTATATCTTGAAGCAGTATCTATATCTTGTATTGGTATAATAACAAAACATTCTTTTTCATTTGTAAATTTGAGATTATCTGCTTTTAATGCCATTAGAGCAAATTTTACAAAATCATTGTTGTTTAAATATTTCATAATTTCTATAGGCTTATTATTTTTTGAAGGTATTAAATATTGATTTGATGATATTCTACAACAAGAACCTTGTTCTGTACATATGATTAATTCTTTGCCTTTTTCAAAAGGAAGAATTTTTGTAATATTATCTGTTTTGGAATTAGTAGATATTGTTTTTAATCCTTTAGCATTTCTGTTTGAATATTCAAGAACATCTACTTTTAAAAGATATGTTGTTCCTTTTTGACCAACTATCAACAATTCTTCTTTTTCTTTAAATTCTTTGCCTAAGTAAATTTCATCATTTTCATCAAGTTTTGTAAAAGCAATACCACTTTTTTTTGCTATTGCAAATGATTCAAGAGACATTTTTTTTACAAATCCTTTTGAAGAAATGAATAAAAAATCTGCTTTATTTTTAAAATCGTTAACGGGATATATAAAAATAGGTTTTTCATTTGGTGAAAGAGAGGCAATATTTATTGCAGCTGTTCCTCTTGAATTTTTTGTTGATTCAGGGATTTGGTGAATTTTTACAGAATAAACTTTTCCAAAATTAGTAAATATTAAAAGATTTTCATGTGTAGTTGATTCGTAAATGAATTTTTCATCAATTCCAAGTTCTTTATTTTTAGGAATATTTTGTAACCTTTTTATAAATCCGTTTTCTGTAAATGAAATGAATGTTTTTTGTTCTGGTATGAGATCTTCTAAATCGACATTTTCAATGTTGTCAAATGAAATCTCAGTTTTTCTTTCATCTTGATAATTTTTTTTTGTTTCATTTATCTCTTTTTTTATAAAAGACATCAATTTTTCTTTATTTGATAAAATTGTTTCAAAAGAAATTATCTCTTTTTTTATTTTTTTGTATTCTCTTTCTATTTTTGTTTTTTCTATATTAATAAGATGTTCTAATCTCATCTCCAAAACAGCTACAGCCTGTTTTTTTGTGATTTCTAATTCTTCACATAGTCTATTTTCTGCTTCTTTTCTGTTTTTTGAATTGCGAATTATTGAAATAACAAGGTCTATATTGTCTATAGCTTTTAATATTGCTTCTAATATATCTTCTCTTTGTTTATTTTTGTTTAAGTCAAACTTTATTCTTTTTGTAACAACTTCTATTCTATGGTTTATCCAACATTTTAACAATTCTTCGAGAGATAAAATTTTAGGTTCACCATTTTTTAAAGCCAACATTATTATTCCGTAATTTATCTGCAAATTTGAATATTTATAAAGTTGATTTAAAACAAGCTGTTTATTTGCATTTGCTGAAAGTTCAAGGACAATTCTGATTCCAGATTTATCAGATTCATCTCTTAAATCTGAAATATGAGTTATCTTTCCTTTTTTTATGTTGTCGGCAAGTTGTTCCATTAATTTTGTTTTATTTACTTGATATGGAATTTCTGTAACAATTAAAGCTTCTTTTCTTTTTAGTTGCTCTTCTTTTATTTTTGCTCTTATTGTTATAATACCTTTGCCTGTTCTATATGCTTCTACACAACCTTCAGTTCCCATTATTATTCCACCACTTGGAAAATCTGGAGCTTTTATAAAAGTTATAATTTCTTCTAATGTAGCTTCTGGATGATCTAATAGATATAAAATAGCATTTAATACTTCAGTCATATTGTGTGGTGGAATATTTGTTGCCATTCCGACAGCAATTCCAGATGAAAGATGAACCGTTTACTATTAAATTTGGAATTTTTGATGGCATTACTTTTGGTTCTCTTAAGGAAGCATCAAAATTTTCTGTAAATTCCACAGTTTTTTTATCTAAATCTTCCATTATATCCATTGCTACTTCGGTCATTTTTGCCTCTGTATATCTATAAGCAGCTGCAGGATCTCCATCTATTGAACCAAAATTTCCTTGACCTTTTATCAATGGATAACGCATGTTAAAATCTTGTGCAAGTCTAACAAGTGCATCATATACAGATGAATCACCATGTGGATGGTATTTACCTAAAACTTCTCCTACTATTGTAGCTGATTTTTTAAAAGAAGCAGAAGGTGATAGGTTTAAATTGTTCATTGCATATAAAATTCGTCTATGAACAGGTTTTAAGCCATCTCTTACATCTGGAATAGCACGAGACACTATAACACTCATTGCATAGTCTATATAAGAATTTTGCATTTCTGATTCAAGAGCTATTTTGTCAATTTTTTCGTTTTTTTGAGTATTATTTTGGTCTGTCAATCGTTTTTTCATGTCCAAATTATCCCAAATTTAATTTTGTTAA
>CADAWZ010000093.1 GCA_902791745.1 uncultured bacterium | reverse complement strand
CAATCTCTGGCAAATTTTCTTCCATATATTTTTTCTCCTCTGTATTTATTATACTAAAATCTAAGTGAAAAATCAAACATTATTTTTATTTTGTAATTCCATTGTATTTGTTAATTGTTACAATTTATAGCTTAATATTATTAAGAAAAATTATTTTTTGTTAATTTTTTATTACAGCAATTTTTAAAAATATCAAAAAAGTGTGCTGTGAAAAGTAAATAGCTCGATTACAGCATTCTAAATATAGGAGATCGACTCAATTTTTAAGTAAATAATAATTTACAGGCTTAGATTGCCACGGTCGCACAGCTCCATCGCAATGACAAAGTGGAAGTATACAGGCATATATTGGATAGTTTATAGCAACTTTTTTTTATTAACTGGCAAAACGAGTTAATTCATCAAAACATAACAAAAAAAAATCCCCTTTCAACTGAAAGAGGATTTCATCAACTTAATGCTCTATTTTAACACTTTTTGAAGCAAATCACTATAAGTTGTAACAACATCATATTTTACCTTATCATTACTGATGACTTTAAAATGCTTTTCCGCACATTTTATTTTTGCACTTTCTGTTTTTCTAAGTGACAGTTCTGACATGTTTCCCTTTGTCTCAGCAACAAAATAAATATGTTTTACAGAATCTTTGTTAAATGCAATAGCCCAATCAGGATTATAATCTCCCAAAGGTGTGCGAACTTTGAAATTAGCAGGTAATTTTGTATAAACTGCAACTTCTGTAGCTTTTTCCACTTCTTCGGCAAATTTCTTTTCAACTTCTGAATCATATACCAAATAGTCATATATATTTTTAGAAGTTTCTATTGCATTTACATCTAAAATACCCGATAAATTGTTTTGAAAAATATCTTCCTTTGAATATTTCTTAGTATCTTTGTAATATGTAATATGTTCAACAAATGGCTTTGCTATTGCTTCTTGTATCAACTGACTTGATTTTAATATAAAATCTTCAGGATTATATTTTATCATTTCGAGTTTTTCAAGTTTTAGTCCTGAGAGTATCATTCCTACTTCTTTTCTCGTCAATCCTGTGTTTTTACCAATTCTGCCTATGAAGTCATATTTTACATTTTTATTTGGCTGTATTCTATATTCAGGTCTGTATGATGTGGAATTTTCCTGTACAAAAGCATTGCCATTTTCAAACTCCTCTTTTGTATTTTTATTTTTCTGTGTCCCTTCTTCTATCTTTAGATATATTTTTGCTATATCTAATCTTTCATTTAAGACATGTATTGCATTTGCAATTATTTCTTTTTGATCTAAATCAACTTGATAGTAACTTTTTGAATTTATGTTATCCCAAAGTTCGTTAAATTCTTTCATTTCGAGTTTGTCATCTTTTAGCTCTGCTCTCACATTGTTTTTCTTTTCATTTTCTATCTTATAACTATCTTCAGTATAAACTTTATTCAAAATTTCAACTATTGCAGGAAGATATTTATTATACTCTTCATCTATTTCAAGAGAATTATTTTTCTTATCTTCCTCAAATTTTTCTGTAAGTTTCTTTGTCGTCTTATCTATATAATTGTGATGTCTCAAATTGTAAATAATATCATTTGCAAGTTCTTCATCTATCGTGATTTCGTTTCCATCAGTGTCTTTTATCTGTCTGTTTATAAATAATTCTTTTGTAACTATCTTTGGACGATCAGAAAGACTGTCGCTTATTTCTTGCTGTAAACTCGAAACAAAATTTTTATAGCTTTCACTTGCGATAACAGTCAACACATTTATTTTGTGAACTTCATCACCTGCTTTTTCATAATCTATTCTATAACCATTTTTATTTACACAGAGCCTAAGCCCTCTTCCAACTTCTTGCCTCTTTTTAAGTTCACTTCCACTCTGTTTTAATGTGCAGATTTGAAAAACATTTGGATTATCCCAACCTTCTCTGAGTGCTGAATGTGAAAAAATAAATCTCACAGGAGATCTTGTTTCATCTAAATCGAGAAGTAACTCTTTATTTTTCATAATCAAATCATAGGCTTCTACATCATCAGAAGTTCTTGATCTTTTATCTGAATATTTACTGTTTACCATTTTTCTTTTTTTATCAATGGAAAAATAACCTGCATGAGTATCTTCTGTTCTGATATTGCCCAAATATCTCAAATATGATTCATCTTTTAATTCTGCCTGCAAATTTTGAAGACAACTTTCGTATTCTTCCTCAAACATTTCGGCAAATTTTCCTTTTTGTGGTTTATCTTGTTCATCATATTTTCTATAATTTGAGACTTCATCAATAAAAAATAGTGAAAGACATTTGATTCCCTTGTGAAATAAATTTCTCTCTTTTTGCAGATGTGAAAGAATAGTTTCTCTTATTTGGATTCTTCTAATGCAATCTTCGTTTGTCTGCCCCATTATGTCGCCAGCATGCATTTCTATATTGTTTTCAAATCTTATGCTATTATATCTTCCATCTATACTGCTTATCTTAAAACCATTTTTATATTCTTCAAGACGGTCTGATTCTTCATAAATACTATCACCAACAGAAAAATTTTTTATTTTCTGTTTAATGCCAGTTTTTGTCATTTTATCAAATCTTATTGTAGCAGTAGGGGCTTTGTGTGAGAGATTAATTTTTTCAAAATAGATAAAGCTATTAGTTGCAGTTGTTCCAACTTCTTCAATGCCTTTTACACTTATTTTTTTGACAAGTTTTTTATTATAGGCATCGAGAGGGTCTAAACGATATACAAGATTGTATTCCTTCGGTGGCGTTGCAGAATATCTCAAAATAAACAGAGGCTTAAACAATTTTAAACTCTCTTTTGTCTGTGTCTTCTTTGCTATTCCTTCGACAGATTGTGGCTCATCTATAATCAATATTGGATTTGTTGAACTTATCAAGTCAATAGGTCGCCTACCACCAAATTTATCCAATTTTTGATTGATTTTTTTCTTTTCACCTTCAGAATTGAAGGCTTGAGAATTTATGATCATAGCCTTTATATTATCATTTCTTGCAAAATCTTCTACACAACCTATATTTGCTGAATTGTAAATAAAAAAGCTGATAATTTTTTCTGGATATTCTTGTTTAAAGTGATCTGCTGTCAACTGAAATGACTTAAAAACACCTTCTCTGATGGCAATACTTGGAACAACAATTATAAATCGACTCCAACCATAAGATTTGTTGAGTTCATACATCGTTTTTATGTAGGTGTATGTCTTGCCAACTCCTGTTTCCATTTTCACAGTAAAATTATAATTACAACTCTCACTTGCCAAAAGTTGTTCATCAAGTTTTATGTCATTTTTTCTCTGTACCTTGTGCAGATTTTGCAAAATCACATCATCAGAAATAGTTAGTTTATGATTTTTAAAACCTCTGTCCTCATAGTCAAATTTACTCTGTGAGCTTATGTCTGAGTTGTCAATTCTAAAATTACTCTCTCGATATTCTTGACCATCAAATATATTTACAACTGCTTTTGTTGCGTCTGTCTGAAATTGTTGATTTTTAAATTGAATCTTCATTATTTTATCCAAAAGCTACATTTTTTGATTTTATCCATAATTTTATTTATCATCTGTATAATCTCTTCATTTTTCAGCTCTTCATATTTTCGGTAATTTTCAGAAATAAGAAGAAATAATATATTTTAGCTTTTACCAACACACATAGGATTTTTAATGTATTCTCGCTATTTCATCCAATTTCTGTTTATAAACTTGAATTTTGTGATGTATTTCTGAGCGTTTGTTTACTTGTTTTTCATTTCCTAATTTTACATTTAATTTTTTAATTTCATTTTTTAGAGATATTATTCTATCGTTAATTTCAATAATGCTTTTCAGAGATTCACCTTCAATTTTTTTGTACTTTGAAATTTTGAAAAAAAGCTCTTCAAATATATTTTCCCTACAAATATCACTTGTAGATTCAATATATCTTTCTTTAGAAATCCAATTTGTGCTAAAATATTTACCAATATTTTTTACAAGACTTTTATTGTCTTCATCTTTGTAAATTTCTTTGTATGCAAGCAAAATTTTATATTGAAACTCTTCTTTTTCGTTAGTTCTAAAGACAAATAAATTATGTACAGGTAATTTTTTGTCAATAAATTTAAGAAGAGACTCATTAACTTCTAAAGAATCAGAAACAATTTCAAATATGTTTAATAAAACTTTATGATTTTCCTCGTCTTGAATCCTTTTTAATAAATAGATTTTTTCTTTGAAATTTTCAGTAAAAGCTTCTTTTATCGCTTTAGTATAATTTGTATTTTGGGGTATAAATTCTATGATTTTCATGCTTTTTCAATTACCAAAAAATGTATTAATTCAAAATCATTTACACTATACGCAGTTATATTTTCCATTATTTCATCTGTGAAAATTTTCATCTGTTCCTCTTCTTTTTTCGCCTTTGTGATAGAATTTATCATTTTATTTAGAAGTCTCGAATACTCCGACATATTCCGTCCATCATCTGTTTTTTCATTGAAAATTTTACAAAGTTGCAGATCAGGATTTTTTCTGCCATAACATAATTTTCTCATCAACTCCAAGATATCCTTAGGTTGTTGATAGTCAAAAATTATATTTCCACTTTTGCCAATATATGTAAGATAAAATGGAAATAACGGATTATTTGTCTTGTTATTTTCTCCAAGTTCTCTAAGCAAAAAAATAACGCCTTCTTCTGTTTCACTATCTCTCGATACTATGGCATGTAATCCCAACGGCTTTTTTGAAAGTTCATCATTCGCTTTTCTGTAATTTAACAAATCTGTCTTGAACTCATTCAATCCCAAATCAGTTATTGAAATTTTTCCTGAAACATCTTCAAATTCCAATACTTCATTTTTGAGTTTTTTCAACTGCTCATTTCTGTACTCAAGCTCATAATTATCATCTTCAATTATATTTTTCTCACCACTACCTGAAATTATGACTTGCTTCATCTTATTTTTTACTCTTTGAGTCAAATTCAAATACTCATCAAGTTCTATGTCAGGCCAAAAATTGACAAGCTGAATATTTTTGTTTTTACTGCCTATTCTATCAATTCTTCCAAACCTTTGAATAATTTTGACAGGATTCCAGTGTATGTCATAATTTATCAAAAAATCACAATCCTGTAAATTTTGACCTTCTGAAATACAGTCTGTGGCAATGAGCAAATCAATTTCTTTACTTCCTGTTATTTCTCTGTTTTTAGATATTGGAGAAAAATTTGTCAAAATATCGTTGTATCTGTTGGAAATTCCTTTTAATGTCGTCCTTGTTCCTCTTCCAGTTATAAGTGCGGATTCGATATTATATTTAACTTTTATTTTTTCACTTAAATTTTTATACAAATACTCAGCAGTATCTGCAAAAGCTGTAAATACTATTATTTTTTTGTTATTGCCATTTATAGGATTTTCTATTTTATCTGAAATTAAATTTAAAAGTTCTTGTAATTTTTTATCTGTATTTGATGTTATTTTTTCTACAGTTGAAATAATATCTTCAAATTTTACAAAATCATCTTTTAAATCTTCAAGCCAACTTATATAATCCATGTCTTGAAGTGAAATCTTAAAATTTTGATCTTCTATATAATCAATTTCTTCATCATCAAAATTTTCATCACTCAAATCATCTTCTAAAATTTTGTCTTTTTGGCTATACTGTTCAATGTATTTGATTTCTTTTTCTATTTTTTCTTTTATTTTTTTTAGTGTTGTAACAAAAGAGAAAATGGAACTCTCCAAACGCTTCATCAAATTTTTTCTTATCAAAAATTCAATGCCTTTTTGGCGTCCTTCAATACTGAGAGAACTTTTATATTTGTTTGAATATTTTTCTTTTTTACTATCCAAAATATAAGTTGCTGACAAATAAATAGCAAGAGAAAGAGAATTTAATTTTTCGTAAATATCTGTGTATGTTATGTTTTCTATGTCTGTCAATTTTGGAGCAATAGAAATCGGCTTTAGCTTGTTTGGAAATCTTCCTATATCACTAAAATTGTAATATTTTTGTATGTGTGAGCGAGACCTTCCAAGTGTCAAATTTTCAAGCAATTTAAAAAAATCTGTTTCGATTCTGTTTTTGACATCATTTATTTTGACATTTCCATTTTTTAGCTTGTTAAATTCTTTGTTTACACTGTTAAAAATTTTGTCTATCGGTTTTGATATGTCGAGTTTGTTTTCAAGTGAATTAAAATCACCTTCTGCTATCAGATAAAATTGATTTTTGAGATCGTCAAATGTATTGTTTACAGGCGTTGCAGATAACATTAAAATTTTAGTTCTAACACCTGATTTTATGACTTTATTTAAAAGTTGGGAATATCTATTGACTTTATTTACATCTTCGCCATTTCTAAAATTATGTGATTCATCAATAACTATTAAGTCATAATTATTCCAATTTATTCTCTCTAAATCTTTTCCATTAGATTCTCCCTTTATTCTCGATAGATCAGTATGAAAAAGAACATCATAATTAAGGCGGTCTTTTAACAAAATATTTGTCTTGTAATTTTCCCTGTAAGTGTTCCAGTTTTCAGACAACTTTTTAGGACATAGAACCAAAACAGATTTATTTTTGTTCTCGTAATATTTTATAACTGCAAGTGCTGTAAATGTTTTTCCTAAGCCGACACTATCTGCCAAAATACAGCCATTATATTTTTCTAATTTGTTGATAATTGATGTAACAGCGTCTTTCTGAAAATCGTACAACATATTATAAATTACACTATCTTTAAAGCCATTTGCGTCATTTGGCATAAAATCTTCTGAAACTGTTTCTAAATATTCTCTGAATATGTTAAACAATGTCAAAAGATAAATAAGTTCAGGCGAATTTTCTGCATAAATTGTTTTTATGTTCTCGATTATTTTGTCTGTTACACTTAAAAATTCGTCATCATTCCAATAATTATTAAAATGCCTGATGTAATATTTTGAGTTTACAGTACCTATTTTATTGATTAAATTATTTTCTGTTTCACCTAAAATCTCAGAAGCTGTAAAATCATTTATGGGTGAATAGGAAGTAATATCATTGTTTGTATTTTTAACAGTAATAAAGCCGTTTATTTTTCTATTAAAATTGTTGTTTGATTTAAATTCGGCTTTTTCTTCGATCCATTTTACACAATCCCTCGAAATTGAATTTTGAGTTAATTCATTTCTGAGTTTGACCTCTAATTCTGCGGAATCTTTCAATATTTTTTAGCTGTCTGTAAAGTTCTTTGAACGCAAAAATAGAAAAGGAATCAGCTATTATGTTGATGTCGCTTTCTTTTTTTATTGTTGTTTTTAGATCATCTGCAAGAGTTAATTCGTCGTTGTCGATAATATCCATGGTTTATCCCATCACTTGTATTTATGTACATTATTATTTTCTGCTTTTCTTATCAAATATCTTTCTAAAAACAAAAAATCCCCTTTCAACTGAAAGAGGATTTCATCAACCTAATGCTCTATTTTAACACTTTTTGAAGCAAATCACTATAAGTTGTAACAACATCATATTTTACCTTGTCATTTGATAACTTTAAAATATTTTCACATAAAAAGTGTGCTGATAAAAAACTATCAAAACACCTTATTTTTTACATTTTTCTTGCAAAATTCATACCTTCATAAATTCTCACAGGATTTCCTCTTACAATTTTGGTATGTTCTCTCCAAGCATTGTTTTTATTTTTGCTCTCTATCTTGTAATTTATCTCTTCCAATCTTTTATTTAACTTATCAAGTGCTTTTCGTCTGTTTTGTAATTGATTTCTTTCTTCTGTCGATGTTACTGTGATACCTGTAGGAATGTGAATAAGTCTAACTCCTGTCTCAACTTTATTTACATTTTGTCCACCATTTCCACCACAGTGAAATCTTTCAAATTTTATCTCTCCAGATTCATCTATTGTTTCTTCATCTCTGATTACACTGACATCTACAAACCAATTTTTTCTTTTGTGATGTGGTCTATATGGACTTTTACAAATCCATTCAATAGTTCCTTCAAGTGCTGAAAGATCATTTTCTGTTTCAAAAATTACTGATGAATAACAATCATTTCCATCAGTTCTTCCTGATATAAATTTTATGTCTTTATATTCTTTTGATAGTGAATCAAATAGTTTTGCAACTGCTAATCTACATTCTTTAGGTCCTAAACCTGAACTAAGTTGTATCTTCATAAAATTTCCTCTTTCGTCTCTTCTGTCCTATGTCCAGTAAAAAAATATTTTTTTGTAAAATTGCACTATTTATTCAGTAGCCAATTTTGTGCGATATAATAAAACGAACGCATCAGTTTTTTTCATAGTAGATATAATCAAAAAGTTCTTAATTTGCGAAAAAAACTGTCTAAGTGAGTGTATATATCCAAAAATTGGCGTAGTAAAAAATTTAATCCTCTGCTCCAGCCTTAAAATTATATACTGGCTTAATTATTTTTTCTATTAAAACTGTATCGGAAATTGCCTCTTTAATCTCATCAATAGGTCTATATGCAAAGGGGGCTTCATCAAGTGTATTTGAGTTAATACTCGGAGAATAAATGCCCTTCATAGCCGTTTTATAGTGAGAAACAGTATATTTTCCCTTTATATCAACTCTTTTTAAAATTCTACCTGAGCCATGAGGAGCTGAACAATTCCAATTTTTATTTCCTTTTCCTTTTCCCAAAATTATACCGTCACGCATATTTATTGGAATTATTACATCTTCATCTTTCAATGCAGAAATAGCTCCTTTTCTTAGAACAGGGGCAGACAAAATATCTACAGTTTCCTTGCGACAATCTATGTAATTGTGAATACAATTTATCTGATCAATAACTTTCCATTTCATACCTTTGAGAAGTTCATCAATTATAATTTGTCTATTTAAATTTGCAAAATCTTGAACGATATTTAAATCATGTATATAATCATTCATTAGCTCATCTGCAAGATAAGTCAATTCATAAGGAACATCCAAATTTTGTTCTTTTAAAATTTTCTGTCCTTCCTTCATGTAATATTCTGTAACTTCTTTTCCAAGATT
Source organism: uncultured bacterium (assembly GCA_902791745.1). Lineage (GTDB taxonomy): Bacteria > Vulcanimicrobiota > CADAWZ01 > CADAWZ01 > CADAWZ01 > CADAWZ01. The sequence continues at coordinate 604 of CADAWZ010000093.1, read as the reverse complement.
TCTACTACCAGAGTGTATATTTACATAAAAATTGAGTTCCTCATCTTTGCCTACTTCGATGAAATGATTACCACCGCCAAGTGTTCCAAGACTTTTTAATGCGTTTTCCTCTCTTATGTGTTTTATACATTTTAAAGAAGATAGATCAAAATCATTTGCTTTTAAATGTGCCTTTTTTCTTACGGCAAAACCTGAAGGTACATTGTCTCTTATGACTGTATCTAATTTTTGAAATTCAATTTTTTTAGTTTTAATCTGTGAAATTGTCATTCCACAGCCAATATCTATTCCTACAACTTGTGGCATTATTGAATTTCCAACAGTCATCGTCAAACCAATAGTACATACTTTCCCTGGATGAACATCTGGCATTACTTTTATCACAGAATCTTTGGAAACATAATTATCACATAACATCTGTAATTGTGCTATGGCATATTGATCAATAGCCGTTTCTTGATTATTTACAGTAAAAACTTCTGCAGAACTATATTTTCCTTCAATTATCATTTTTATCACTTCCCTTTCTCTCTCTTCTGCCGTCCTTCTAAAATTATAACATCACTTTCACTAAAAACAAGATAATAACCCCTTGCAATTTCGT
>CADAWZ010000092.1 GCA_902791745.1 uncultured bacterium | reverse complement strand
GGAATGTTTACATTTTCAAGAGAGCTACATCCTGAAAATGCTCCGTCTCCAATGCTTTTAACATTTTTAGGAATAATTATATTTAAAAGTGATATACAGTCTTCAAATAAGTTTTCTACAATTTCTTTTATATTTTCAGGAATGTTTATATTTTCAAGAGAAGTACATCCTGAAAAAGAACCTTCTCCAATATTTGTGAGACTTTCTGGAAGATTTATTGCTATAAGTGATATGCAATCAGCAAATACTTCTTTTCCAATTTCAATTACACTGTCAGGAATGTTTATATTTTCAAGAGAAATACATCCTGAAAATGCTCCATCATCTATATTTGTAACACCGTCTGGAAGTTCTATTGTTGTAAGTGATATACAATCTTCAAATAAGTATTTTGCAATTTCGAGGATATTTTCAGGAATGTTTATGTTTTCAAGAGAAGTACATCCTGAAAATGCTTCATTACCTATACTTATTATACTGTCAGGAAGTTCTATTGATTCCAAATTAATACAGTCAAAGAATGCTCCTTCCCCAATACTTGTAACACTATTTGGGATTTTAATCTCTTTTAGTACAGTATTTTCTACATATTGGGAGATATTTTTATTTTCTGTATTTGCTTTGTTTTTTATTGCAAAGCAATAATCACCTATAGCAGTTATTGTGCATTGTGTATTATTGTATATATACGAAGAAGGAATATTTATTGAAGTTAGTTTGCTTTTGTCAGCAGTTTCAATTATTCCTAATTCATATAGTTGTTGTAAAACTTCATCATTTAGTGTAACATTTTTGCTTGTTATAGCAACATTATTGTTTGAGCTGTTTATTGTATTTGTTGGTATATATCCAAAATTATTGTCGGTAGATGATCCACCACCGCCTCCACAAGCTGTTGTCAAAATACCTATTGATAAGAGACACATAAACATATAGATAAATTTGCAAATTTTCATAAAAATACACCATCCTTTTTATTCTATATAGTTAGTTCATTGATTTAGCCCCCCAAGGAGCTCCTTCAGCAGTTCCATGATATTCAATGTGTTTAACAACAAAGAAAGCATCTTTTCCTATTTTATTAACAGAATCAGGAATTTTTATAGTTTCTACTTTTAGATTTCCATTAAAAGCATATTCTCCTATTTCTGTAACACTTTCTGGAATTGTTACTTTTGTAACTTTATTTAAATTACTAAAAGCAAAATCTCCTATTTTTGTTACTCCATTGGGAATTTCAATACTTGTTAAAGAATCGCAATAACAAAAAGCATAATTATCTATTATTTTTAAACTTTTTGGAAGATTCAGTGTTTTGAGTTCTGCACAATCAAAAGCATATTTTCCTATTTCATTAATTCCTTCTGGAATTACTATGTTTGTTAAAGATGAGCAACTACAGAAAGTATAAGCTTTAATTTTAGTAAGTTTTTTAGGTAAATTTATTCTTGTTAAAGCATAACAGTGAGCAAAAGCACCTTCTTCAATTTCGGTTAGACTTTCAGGAATAATTACATCTGTTAAAGAATTGCAATTTTCGAAAGCAAAATCACCTATTTTAGTAACGCTGTTAGGTATGTTCATATCATTTAAGGCATCACAATGAGAAAAGGTATATTTTTCAATTTTTGTTATGCCATTAGGTATACTTATTTGTTCTAATGATTTACATTTATAAAAAGCATATTCTCCTATTGTTTTTACACTTTTAGGTATATTTATTGTCTTAGCATATTTACAATCATAAAAAGCATATTCTCCTATTTCGGTAACGCTGTCAGGAATTGTTATACTTGTTATTGATTTTTTAATCTTTTTAGGTATTGTTTCATTATCAATAATTTTCGTCCCGTTTGGAATCTCATAGTTAAAGTCTTTCTTTGGTGGAGAATCTCCAAAACAGCCTGTTGATATTAATGCTATTAAGCAAATCAAAGAAAATATTAAAATTTTTTTCATTTAAAAAATCTCCTTAATTATAAAAAAAGAGGCAGGAAATAATAATTTCAAGCCTCTATTTTATAATTATTTTTGTTCTGTTTCGGCTTTTTCTAACTCTGTTATATAACTAATTACAGCCTCTGACCAGCCATTTATGTGAATCCATTCATCGTATCCGATTCCTTTTTCATAAGTAGCTATGTTTATTACATAACCTTTTGTATTTGGGTTTGGAGGAGGAACTTTATCTGCTGTTTGTTCATCGGTAATTATAACAATTCTGTCATAATCCAATTTGTTTACTTCTTTTACAGCTTTTCCCAAATATGTTCCACTAGCTTCTTGTGAAGAGGCTATGGCTTTTATTAACTCAAAACCTCTTACATCGTTTTTTACTTCTACTACTCTATTTGAAAAAGTAAAAATTTTCACATCCTCACATACTTCTTTCATCAATACAGCAAGTCCGTTAGATGCATCAAATCTCGACATCTCAGCTCTTCTTGATATATATGAATACATAGAAGCAGAAGCATCGCATAAAAGAATTGTTTTACCTTTTAATTTTTCCATTGAAGAGATAGATTTTAGCATTGCCTCTTCTAATTCTTTTTCAAACCCTTCTGCATATGGAAGTGCTGCTATAAATCTAAATGGCAAAATTTTATCTGTCTTCATATTTTTTATTGCAGATTTAACCAATTCTGGTTCTACTTCTACTTCAGACATATTTCTTAAATTTCTTATGAGTGCTAAACTACCTAATTTCTTTTCTTTTATAAGTCTTTCCCAAGCAGTTTTTTTATCTTCTCCTGATGAAAGAGCTGTTTCCCAAGTATCAGGTATTTGTAATTCGTTATTTATGAGTCTTTTCCAAAGGTCTTCTTGTTCTTTATCGTTTGGCTTTGGATGTGTTAGAAATAGCACATCTTTTAATTTGATTGCAACTTTTCTATTATATTTTGCAAGTTGATATTCACCAAATTTTTTAAAAGCATTTCCAAGCCCTTTTTTTACTTGTTTAGAAAGTGGAACTTTTCCATCTTTCCAATAAATTGCAAGAAATTCTCCTAATTCATCTGGTCTTTGGATTATTTTTTCAAGACCTTGGGCAACCAAATGCTTATGAGTTGACAATCTTGCCATTTCTCTAAGAATCAAAAGACCAATATGTCTAATGTTCATTTTTTCTCTTGCTTCAATAACGATTTTTAATGCCTCTTCAGGTGTTGTATGGGGAACTATTGCTTTTATTCTTTCTGCTATAGTTTGACCTGACTCATAAAATTCGCCTTCCCATAATAGGCATGACATTACAGACCTTCTGAGTTGTTCATCAGGTGTTATTGTAGAGGCTTTTGCACCTTCATAAGTTTTTGGAAAGTTTGCATTTTTTGTGTTTAATTTTGCCATAATCTCATCCCTTATTTTTAGTTATTTGACTTTTTTGTTGTAAGATTCATTTACATTGTCAAGAGCGTCTCTATAATTTAGCTCTTTTGTAACTTTTGATCTCAATTTTCTCATTGCTTTATAAGCATTTGCGGACTCTGGGAAATAGCAATTATACAATGCACTATTAAATCCATGTGAAATCAAAATTTTGATATGGTCTAAATCGAGATCAAATGCCTTTGCCACAATGTACAATTCTTTTGTTACAGTTGTATTTGACATCAATCTATTGTCTGTACAAATTGTAGTTCTGAGTCTGTTATCCATATATTTTTTTAATGGGTGATCTTCATATTTTGTGAATTCAGGATTTGTCTGAAGATTGCTTGTTATACAAACTTCAAGAGGTATTCTTTCATTTGTAACAAAAGTCATAAGTAATTCATTTTTATGTAAATTTGTTCCATGTCCGATTCTCTTTGCATGATTATCAACTACAGCCTGTTGAATACTTTCTGGACCAAATGCTTCGCCTGCATGAATTGTGATAGGAACATGACCTTCTGTTGCAATTTTAAATGCTTCTCTATATCTTTTGGCTGGATTGTCTTTTTCACCGCCAGCTAAATCAAATCCAACAATATGGTGATCTTTTTTAGCCATGGCTACTGCATGCCTTGCTGTTTGAATTGCCATTAAAACAGAAGCTGATTCATAGTCTATATATGGAAGAGATTTTAAAAGATTTAATTCAATTCCACAAGGTACAAAATGCCTCATTGCACAAATTATAACACCTGTTACGATATCATGTTTTTGTTCTGCTTTTTCGAGACCTTTACAGACTGCAGAAGTTATTTCTTCCATTGTAAGACCTTTGTTAGTGTGAAGAATTGGAGCAAAACGAACTTCGAGGTATTTGACATTTTCTTGAGCTGCGTCTTCTGCGAGTTCATATGCAATACGTTCTATTGATTCTGTGTCTTGCATTAATGCACAGGTTATGTCAAATGCTTTTAAATATCTTTCAAGTGATTTTTCTTTTGAGTAAACCATGTCATCCATGATTAACTGTTCTTCAAGTTTTGCTTTGTCAACAGGAAAAGTTACTCCCTGTTTTCCAATCAAATCAATTATAGTTTCTATTCTCAATGAACCATCAAGATGACAATGTAAATCTGTTTTTGGCAATGCAAAAATTGCTTTATATAAAGGGTCTTCTTTGTCAATATGCATAGGAATCTTATTTTCCATAATTAACCTCCACTTTTTTATTTTTCTTTTATCTCTTCTCTTTAGTCTTCTTTCATTCTTAATAGCAGCAATATAAATAATTTGAATTAGCAACTTTTGTGCGGTGCAATGCAACTCACTGAATAGAGTAAAGCGTAGTTTAAGTGAGTGTATTGCACCTAAAAAGTTGTATAGCAGAAAACTAAAATTTTATTTTCCTAATATTTCTTTAGCGAGTTTTTCAGCACCATAGATATTTTTTATAGACTCAATTATACCAGCTGAGTGTACAGAAACAGTTCTGTTTGCTTTTCCGTCATATATGAATCTACCTGGCAAGCTTTCGATATTACCATCAAAAGCTAATCCCACAACTTCTCCTTTTTTATTTACGATTGGAGAACCTGAGTTTCCACCAGTTATGTCATTGTCTGAAACAAAATTTATAGGTGTTGAGAGGTTAATTTTATTTCTTGCATTGAGAACTTTTTCTGTAATAGCCCAATCACCTTCCCCCTCAAATCCATGGTACCTGTCATATAATCCATAGAAAGTTGTAAATGGTGGAGCCATTGTTCCGTTCATTTCATACCCTTTTACTGTACCATACGACATTCTTAATGTAAATGTTGCATCAGGATATATTGTCTTTCCATAGATTTTGAATTTTGCGTCTGCTATCTTCTCTGAAGCTGGAATGACCATTGGCTCAATTTCTTTTTCTTGCCATTTGATCTCTTTGTGAAGCATTGGAGTTAGTTTAAGAGCCATTTTTATTAGTGGATCATCGCTCTTTTTCATTGCTTCAATTCCGCCTTCAATTAGCTGTTTTCTTACTTCTACTGATTGAAGTTTTGTACCAGAAATTAATTCTTTTGCTCTTTCTGCAGGTGTTTTACCTTCTAAAACTTCTTTTACAGCTTCATCATCAGCTCCAAGTTTTTCAAGTGCAAGTTCTAAATCGCTTTGAAGCATGACTTCTTCTAAATCATTATAGATTGGGGCAGGGGAAAAGTTGATGTATTTCCATTCTTCAAGCTGTGAATCATGGTAACCTTTAATTCTATCTTTGTCTGGTTTCAATGTCTCTGTTGCATAGAATGCCATTGAAAGAGCGAGTTTTGGAAGTGTATTTCCTGCTATATACCTATATACAAGTTTATCATAATTTTTGGCATATAGTTTCATTGCTTTTTCTTTGTCTTTGAAAGCTGAGCCAACGCTTTTTACAAGTTCTGGATCCTGTGCAATTTTGTCTTTTAATACTCTTTCTTTTTGTTCAAGTGCAGATGTAAATTCACTATTTTTTAGTCCGATATATTCTGAGCCAAGGGCTTTTTGTGAATTTTCAAGATAGAAAATCAAAGTTGCTGCTCTTCTTTTTTCTTCTGTTCCTCTTTTTGAATATTCGTAAAGTGTTTTTAATGTTTTGTCTATACTTTCAAGTCTTGCTGGATATAATACATCTCTATTGAATAAAACTTGTGAATATGAAAGGTCTCTTTTTGTTGTACCTGGGTGACCAGAAACGAAGACCAATTCTCCGTCTTTTGCACCTGCTGGATTTATTCTCATGAAGTTTTTATTTTGGAGTGGTTTTCCATTTTCATAGACTCTGAAAATAGCATAATCGAGATCATATCTTGGATATGTAAAATTATCACTACTTCCACCAAAAAAAGCAGCTTGTTTTTCAGGAGCCATTACAAGTCTTACATCATGATATTTTTTATAAGAATACAACCAATATTCACCGCCACCATAGAGTGTTACAACATCAGAGCGAAGACCTGTTTTGTCGAGGTTTTGTTTTTCAATTTCGGCAATTTTTGCTTTTCTTGCTTTTATTGCTTCGTCTCCCGTTTTGCCTTTTATCGCTTCTTTTATATCAGATGTTACATTTTTCATGTCAACTAAGATATTGAGTTCAAGGTCGCTACATTTTACTTCTTTTTCATAGGAATCAGCATAGAATCCATCTTTTACATAGTCTTTTGTTTTGTTGGACATTTTTTGAAGTTGACCCACTGCGACATGGTGATTTGTTAAAACAAGTCCTGTTGGTGTTATGAAAGAGCCACTTCCACCGTCATTGAATCTTACGCTTGACAATCTTACATTGTCTATCCATTCTTGCGTTGGTTCAAAATTATATTTTTGTTTTAGTGTCTTGATTGGTAGATTGTCAAATGTCCACATGCCTTCTTCTGCGAATGCTGGAATTGTTACAAGCCCTACCAAAAATGTGCCAATCATTAACTGTGTAATAAATTTAAGCATGAAAAACCTTCCCTATAATAATATAATATTATACTTTAATATTTCGATTATATTATTAATATTTTCCTTTGTTTAAAAAAAAATCAAAAAAAAATAATTTTTTTTTTGAAAAACTATTGACAAATAGAAATTTAGGTTGTATAATGTCCTCACGTTCAGCGGTAAAGGGCCTATAGCTCAGCGGCAGAGCAGTCGGCTCATAACCGATCGGTCCCTGGTTCGAACCCGGGTGGGCCCATTGAGTTACCGTTGAATGCGGAGAGAAAAGTTGAGGCTTTTCTAACCGGCCCCGTCGTCTAGCGGTTAGGACATTACCCTTTCACGGTAGAGATCATGGGTTCGAATCCCATCGGGGTCATTTTTTACGGGCGGGTAGCTCAGTTGGTTAGAGCATCTGACTTACATTCAGGAGGTCTGGGGTTCGAGTCCCTATTCGCCCATTGATAAAGAGGCTGTGAAATTAATTTCACAGCCTCTTTTGCTTTTGGTAAATCAAATTTTATTGAATATTTTTCAAAACATTTGAAATAAATTTTGATAAAGTTAAATCTGTTTCGATAGGAGTAGGTATTTTTGGAATATTTA
>CADAWZ010000091.1 GCA_902791745.1 uncultured bacterium | reverse complement strand
TATTTGAAATAGCGACTAAATCTATATATTCTTGCATTGTAAGCCATTTGTGTATTTCAACTGTTTGTTCTTGAATTAGAGGAAGAGCTGCATATCCGCCACCAAAACTGAATAGACCTACTTGGAAAAACGCTATAAAAAGTTCTATATAAATCATGTTTATATTTGCTAAATTTGTAATTGAGATTATTTATAATTTTATTTTTTCATTTTTTTATAATTTTTTCTTTTGTTCTATTAAAACCCTTTTTTAGTCTATTTTGAAAAAAAATAAAAAAAAACTTGACTTTTTTATAATAATTGTGTAATATATATGAGGACGAAGCGGAGAGATGGCTGAGTTGGCTGAAGGCGCACGACTGGAAATCGTGTATACGTTAACGCGTATCGAGGGTTCGAATCCCTCTCTCTCCGCCACTTTTTTTAAAGAAAAAGAGTGTTAAAAATAAAAAATTTAGCATTTATTTTTTTAAAAATTTTTAAAAAACAGAGTTTTAAAAAATAAAATGTCTGTGCTAAGCGGGATAGTTTGCGGGATCCTGTAATCTACATCGCTTTAGTAGAGCCGAATTCTCTTCTATAGGGGCTTGAGTCTGCCATAAAAGCAGTCCTTGTGCAGGTTGTGTTGAAAATCGAACTCTGTACAATGGTAGTCCGTGAACCCCGTCAGGTTCGGAAGAAAGCAGCGGTAAGCGGATTTTCACCATGTGCTACAGAGAGGTCGGTTGGAGCGATTTGTATGAGGGGAACGATTTGTGGATTGTGATTCGTTTCGAGGGAGAGTGCACAGATTTTAATTCAATTTAAAATTAAGAGGTGGGAGTTGTTTTAATGGCAGGTAAGAATTCCTCTTTTTTGAAAAATGTATTTACTGTCCGTATAGTTAGTGAAAATTCCCAAAAGTCAATTTTATTTAAATTTAAACCTATGCATGTCATTTTGTTATTTGTTATTTTATTTTGCATAGGTTTTTATTTTTATTCTACATTTAAACCAGATAATTCAGAATTATTGGCTTTAAATTCTCAATATGAGCAATCTATTAAAACAAATAGAGAGTTGACACTTCATATAGATAAATTGAGAGAAGAAAGAAATAGGCTTGCTGGGCTTGTTGAGATGCAAAATATTGAGCTTGCAGATAGACTTGAAGATGTTGAAAAAACAGATAGTGAAGTTAGAAGCATAATAGGACTGCCTAAAAAAGAAAAAAAGACATCTGATACTAATGCCAATCTACATAGACAAAGACGTACTTCTCTTTCAAGCAGAAGTAAACTTGCTTATTCTTATTTAAAAATGAATTCTTCACCTCTTTTTTCAGAAATTAAATCTGAGATAGAGGAAAAAGGAAAGAATATAGAGTCTCTAAAAGCTCCAGTGATTAAGCATGTACAGAAAGTTGAAAGAAGAAAGAGACTTGAATCTTTAATTCCAACAGGAATGCCAACAAGTGGTTTTATTTCTTCGCCTTTTGGATATAGATACCATCCAGTAATGGGATATAGTAGATTTCATTCAGGTGTTGATATAGCTGCTTGCTCAGGTGTGGGAATTCATGCTGCTGCTTCTGGAAGAGTTGTTGATTGTGGTTATATGGGAGGATATGGTAATTGTGTTGTATTATCCCATGGTTATGGTTTAAAGACTTTATATGGTCATTGCAGTTCAATTAATGTAAATTTAGGGCAATATGTAAATAAAGGTGATGTTATTGCTTTTGTTGGCTCGACAGGAATGTCAACTGGTCCACATCTTCATTATGAAGTTATAGAAAACGGAGTACAAATTGATCCTGTTCCGTTTTTTGAATATTCACAACAAAGGATCGATAGATTAATTTCTAAATATGGTTTAAATTAAAATGAAATTACTTCCTCCAATTGAATCTCAAGATACAATGCTTTCTGCTTTGTCATATCCTCTTGGATTTTTTGTTTCTCCTTTTTTGCTTTTTTCAAAAAAGAAAGAGGATTCTTTTGTGAGATTTCATGCTATACAAGGACTTATTGTAAATATAGTTGTTACTGTTATTATTTTAATAGGATTAGGTTTTTTATTTTTAATGGCAAAAACTTCTCCTACAGCTACCCAAATTGCCACTTATGATCCAGATCCTCATAATAGTGGTTATATGAATAATGGGTGTGCTTTTATGTTTGTATGGGGAGGGTATTTTTTATTGGTTTTTATGCTCTTTTTGGCAGAAATATTGTGTGCTTCGAGAGTTTGGACTGGTGAAGATTTGAGATTGCCTTTTATCAGTTCTTTTATTGAGCAAAAATATTTTGCTGATATAGTGGCGATAGAAAGAGAAGCAGAAAAAAATGGAGGAAATATTATCACTCCTGTAAAGGCTTCTTCTATTGATGATTTACCAACAGTTCGACATGATATACCATTTGCAAAAACAACTCCTAAGCCGTCACCTGTTGAACCAACACCTCAAATACAAATATCACAGCCACAGATTCAAGTTCAACAGCCATCTTATTTACAAAATAATGGACAAAGTTATTCACAATCAAATAATACACAACCAAATAATATATCAATTAATCAGACGCCAGTTATAGATGATCCAATTGCTTATGCTCAACAACAACAGCTTGCTTATAATCAGAGACAGAATCAACAAAATACAGTAATTAATAATGGATTTAGTAATAATAGTCAAGTAAATCAACAGAGATATAGCTACAATAATTCTTCATTTACAAATGTTCAGGAGAGAACAAGAGCTTCATATAATGAACAAGGTAATTATAGGCAACCTATTTCAAATCGAAGTAGTTCAAATAATACTTATGCAGATGGATCTTCTAAAAAAATACAATTATAAAAATATATAAAATTTCAACCTCCGTAATTGTTTTAATTGCGGAGATTTTATTTTATAAATGACAAAATCTGTCATATATAGTTTGATATAATGTGAAATATATTATTATTAACTTGGAAATAAATAATTATGATTATAAAAGATGCTGTACAACAAATAATTGCAATGTCAAAAAGTGATGATTCTTTATTGACTGATTCCAAAAGGTTTAAGGGAAGTTTAATGGATTTATCTTCTGATTGCCAAAAAGAATTGAACATTGTTAAGGGAATTTTAGATGATAAATTTTTGACATTATGTTTTAAAAGTGAAGAAAAAATAAATGTTAGAGTTGCAAGAGTGAAAGATATTCTCGAAAATAAAGGAATTGCTGAACAATGGATTGATTTTATTATTGATTCGTTTTTTAGTCCTTTGGGGTGGAAATCCAGCAAGGAATCTGAAAAAATATTTTTGTCCGATACACAAAAAAATTTGACTTTTAACAATTTAAATTCTTTAGGTGTTCTGGCATATTTGATCGTGTCAAATAAACAGATACATAGTTTTCAGTTAGCTTGTCTGCAAGAATATTTAACTTCTCTAAATATTTATTTAGAAGATACTGTTATTCCAAATATTTTGGATTCAAAGTCAGAGGCAATTTCTTCTGATGTTGCTTTGGATTCATTTAGAAATGAATCTTATGAAGTTCAAAAGGATATTTATTATCAAGTAATGCTTCTTGCTCATTTAGATGGAGCTATAGATAAAGATGAAGAAGATTTTATTGATAAGTTAAAGACCAAAATATCTTTTAACAATAGTGAAATTTCTTCAATAAATTCAAAAGCTAAAAAAGATTCTGAAAATGCAAGAAACAATATTATAAATAAATTCCAAAGACCAGAACAAACTGTAAATGTTCCTGTTGGATTTTTTAAAAAAGCATTGTCTTTTTGGAATAATTATTGGGGTAAGATTCACTCAGAAAAATATATTAAATCTATAGAGTCTTGTTCTTTGGTTGCCAAGGAAGATTATTCTATTGTAAAGCCAGAGTATGATTTTATTATAGATTTAAATAAAAAAACAATAAAGAATTTAGAAAATCTCAGAGATAATTTGCCATCTAATAATGATGTTTCGAGAGAAGTTCATGGTATTATATCTAAATTTATACAATCTCTAAATGAAAAAGTTTTGAAGGAATTGATAGCTTCCCAAGAATTAGCTGTTCAAAAGGAAAGAGCTTTGTCTGATTTTACAATTTCTTTAGTTGGGCGTACAAAATCTGGAAAAAGTACACTTCATGCTATTTTGACAGGTGAAGGAAAAGATAAAATTGGTAAAGGTTCTCAGAGAACAACGAGATATAACAGGGTTTATCAGTGGAACTTAATGAGAATTATTGATACTCCTGGAATTGGTGCTGCTGAAGAACAGGGAAGAGTTGATGAAACAATAACAGAAGGTATTTTGGGAGAGTCAGATGTCATATGTCTTTTGGTTGTTGATGACAGTATTCTCGATGATATTTTAGATTTTATAAACAAGATTGCAAAATTAAATAAGCCTATTGTTATTTTGATAAATCACAAAGAGAATATTTCACATTCTGTGAAATTTAAGAGGTTTATTGCAAAGCCTACTGATTGGAAGACAAATTCAGGGGAATCAAATTTAAAAGGATATGAAGACCGTATAAGAAGAAATGCAAAAGAAAAAGGATATGATAAGTTAGTCCATGTATATCCAGTTTTTCTTCTTGCTGCTCAAATGGCTCTAGATGATAAATATGCAGAAAACGCAGAAACACTTTGGAATGGTTCGAATGTAGATTCTTTCATTTCTAAATTAGAGACATTTGTAACTAAATCTGGGCGTTTGATTCGTTCTCAAACATTGGTAGATGGTACTGTTCAGATGTTTATGGAATCAAGTAAAACATTGTCTGATTTAGCGATTCCTGTAAAAGAAAAATTTGATGATCTCGCAAATCAAAAGCAAAATATTATGCAGAAATTAAAAGATTTAAAGGAACGTGGGGAAAGCAATATCAGAAACTTTTTAACAGAGAGATATAGTTATCTAAAATATCAATGTGCAGAAGATTTTGCTTATAAAAATTATGACTGTAAGGCTGATTATATTTCAGGTCGTTGGGAATCATATCTTAGTGATGTTCGATTTGAAGAAAAGACAAATGATGGTATAAAAAATATTGTAGCAGATTATCAAAATAATGTAGAAGGTCTTTTTAAAGATGTATTTGATGATTTACAATTTGCATTTAAGATGAACAGCACATTATCTAATATTTTCACAATAAATTCTTTTGATTTTAAGGGGCTTCTTCGTATTATTAGCAATATTGCCTTGGTAATTGGTCTGTTTTTGGGACCAGTTGGTTGGGCTATATCTATTGGTGCTGCAATTCTTTCTTTTCTTACTGGACTATTTATGTCAAAAGAGGAAAAGAGGAGAAAGGCTGCAGATAAGATTTCTTCTCAAATTCGTTCTCAAATATCTAATAAAGAGTCTTCTCAGATTGATGATTGTCTTTCAAAATTTAGGAGTAAGGCTAATGATGTATATTCAACAGCAGATAAGATTTTTTCAACTCTTATTGATGGTATGAATAAGGTAAATTCAAAATCAGGTGAATTGCTTGAAAATTATGATAAACATATAAATTGGCTCAACAGAGTTTTTGCTTGGAGAATTTGGCAGTATGATTCAAATAAATTTGATAAATATTCTCGCTCAAATGTTGATAGAAATATAAAACATGTAGAGCGTGCTGTAGGGGAGTATATTAATATATATTATACTTCGACATTTGGTAAGTCTAATGTAAAAACCGATGTCATTCCTGAAACGATAAACTTTATTAAATATAAATAAAGGCGAAGGAAAATATATATTAGGAAAAGAGGGGATAAAATGACGATATCAGAAGCAATTCAAGAGATAATAAAATTAGAAGGTAAAAATATCTTCGATGATTCTAAGCGATTGCATGCAATGTTGGGAGATTTAGCTTCTCAAAACAAAAAGGAGTTAAATATATTTAGGGGTGCTGTTGATGAAAAGGTATTAAAGTTGTGTATTGATGACAATTTGAAAGATAATAATAAAATTGCAAGAATTCGTACATTACTTGATGATAAAGGTCTTTCAGAACAGTGGATTTCTTTTGTTATTGAATCTTTAGCAGTTTCATTGGGTTGGAATTATACACCAATAGAACCTGAAAAAGAATTGTCAATAGTTCATAATTTGGAATCAAAAGCAAAACCAGATGATTTTGAAAAAGAAAAAAATATTAAATTCATAGCTGGTGAGTATTCTACAGAGATTGAAGTTATAAAGAATAAACTTGTTTCATTATACAAGAAAAATGGCTATGATGAAGATGTACAGAAGTTACAAGATGAACTTTTAAGAGTGTCCTCTGCAGATAAAATTAAGATAGTTGTAACTGGTCAATATAGCTCAGGAAAATCTTCAATTATTTCTGCTTTGACTCAAAATAATGATATTCGCATTGATTCAGACATAACAACTGATAAGGCTGATGATTATGATTGGAATGGAATAATTTTGACAGATACTCCTGGACTTTATGCTAATAATGAAGAACATACCCAAAAGGCGATTGATGAGATTAGACAATCAGATTTATTGATATATTGCATAACAAGTGATCTTTTCAATCAATATACTTTAAAAGATTTCAAAAAATGGGCTTTTGAAATTGGTTACTCTGGTAAAATGTTCCTTGTTATAAACAAGATGTCCAAGGAATTTGGAGAATATGAAGATTTAGTTGAAAATTACAAACTTTCTCTTAATCGTTCACTTTCTCCTCACTCTTTAAATGAGTTTCCATATTGTTTTGTTGATGCAAAAGATTATAGAGATGGTGTCAAGGATTCAGATACTGAGCTTATTGAGTATAGCCATTTTGAAGATTTAATAAAAACATTAAACGATTTTATAGACAAAAAAGGTGAACTTGGAAAACTCGATACTCCTATAAAAATTTTGAAATCATCTATAGATGGAGTTCTTCAATCTGAAGTTTCTACAGACCAAGATAGGGCTTATTATAATTTGCTTTCGAGAATTGAGAGAAGAGTTTGCCAAAGTCGTAACAATGTCAAAACAGATATTTCTTTTTGTATAAGATCTGGTTTAAATCCTATTGTTGAAAAAGGTGTAGAACTATCTCGCCTTATTGGAGAACAAGATATTAGTTTTGGAAAATGGGAATTGACTAACCTTGTTGAATCTACTTGTGAGAAGATAAATAGTAAATTGCAAGATATTATTGAAAATAATTATAATTCTCTCCAGCAGGATTTACAGGAAATAATGGAAAGCAATACTGCTAATTATTTCTTTCAGTCTGTAAATTATGCAGTGAATAAAAAATTGAATTTTTTTGAAAGCAAACAATCTAAGTTTAGCAGAGAACAATTTAATTCTATCAGTGATATTGTAAAAAATATTTCTGGTGGAATTGTGAATATTGCTACAAAATCTGTTGGTAGTGCAAGTATTGTTTTAAAAAATTCTGAAGTTTCAGGTTCTATTCTTCATAATGTTATAAAAGGAATAGGAGATTTTTTGAAATTTAAATTTAAACCTTGGCAGGCTGTCAAATATATTTTTTGATATAAAAGAAACTTTGGATGAAAAACAAAAAGCATTGGAACTTGAGTCTAAAAGAATAGAATGTAGAAGGCAGTTTTATGATATTGCAGAAGATATTTCTAAAGAATATCAGAATGAATTAAAAGGTTTTTATGATGTATATAATAATATTATTGATATTATAAATGATAGCAGACAAAAATCAGAATCTGCAGAGCAATCACATAAAAAGTTGACTCAAAGTTTAGTAAAGGTGCAATCTGATCTGACAGAGATTCAAAATAAAATTTTTGCATAATCCTTTTAAAATAATCGAAATCTCCGTAATTGTTTTAATTGCGGAGATTTCGATTATTTGTAAAAGTCGCCATGATTGGAATTTCTTAAAAAGATATTTAAAGTTTATTTATCATGATAATTATATTTTTTGATATAAAAGAAACTTTGGATGAAAAACAAAAAGCATTGGAACTTGAGTCTAAAAGAATAGAATGTAGAAGGCAGTTTTATGATATTGC
>CADAWZ010000090.1 GCA_902791745.1 uncultured bacterium | reverse complement strand
TCGGCTTTTCTTCTGGCTTCTTCTTCGGCTTTTCTTCTGGCTTCTTCTTCGGCTTTTCTTCTGGCTTCTTCTTCGGCTTCTTCAGCTTCCTTTATTTGATCTTTTAATGAAGAAATTTCTTCTTTCAACAACAAATTTTCTTCCGTTAAATCTTTAATTTTTTGTTTGTAATCTTCACTATAATAATCAAATGTTCGAGGAGTATAACTTGGTTCTCTGCTGAGTAATTGAATTTTATTATCTTCAAGTGATTTTATTTCATTTTCTATTTTTTTATAGACTAAATCAAATTCTTCGAATTTTTTAAGTGCTTCTTGATATCTTTCTATGATTTGAGATAGTTCTTCTTTATGTTTTTTGTTATTTTTTAGAAAAATTGATCTCAGAACTGAAACAAAATTTGGCTTTTGGGATTCTTTATAATCTTTTTTAGCTTCTTTATAATCTTTTTCTGCTTCCTCTAAACGCCTTTTTAAAATGCCATGTTTACGAGTTTTTTCTCTCAAAGCATCTTTAGTCCAAAAAATTTGTTCTTCTAATTTGTATATCTCAATATCTTTTTTGAAATTATCAACATTTGCTTTTAAAGCTTCAACATCTACAATACCTGCAACAGAAATATCATCACCACTGGAAGATTTACAGAACAATCCATTTTTACTAAAATCAGACAGCATTTCCATAAGATTATCTGTGAAATTTTCCTCTCCTCTTTCTACTATTTCACAAGAAAGATTTTTGTAGAAAGTGTGAACTCCCCCCATTTTTGGATGAGTTCCATCGAGTGCTTCTTCACTATCCCTATAGGATTTTTCAACACCATCAGAGCTTAAATAGCAAGCTATAACTTTTATTTTATTAAGGTCTACATAACTTGTTCTTATTCTTCTCGCCACATCAGAATCACATAATGAAGTTGTATATCGACCTTGACACTCAGGATCAATAGGAATAGGTTCCCTTACTTTTGTAGGACCATAATTTCCGTCTTTTTCTTTTTTATTATAAAAGACTTCACAAGTTCCGTCACCTTGTTGAATCAAGATAAGAGACCTTGTAAGCATTAACCCAGCTAATAAAGTCGTTCCATAAATATGTGGTATATCTTCTTCTGAAGGGATTTTTATATTATCTTTTTTTAATCTTGCTATTTCTTCATGTGTTATACCATTTTGTTTATAATGGTCAATAACAGCATTATGCCAAGCTGAAACTATTCTATCTGTCAAATGTTTTATTATTTCCTTGCGATAGCTTGAATCAACAGCAAGTCTCTCTTCATCAATTTTTGATTCTTCAACAAGTTCTTTTAAACATTTTACAGATATTTTAGTAGCTAATTCAGCACCTATATCACTTCTGAAATATGGCGTATCTCCATGTCCATCTGCAACAACGGCTATATGATAATTTTTTTCCTTATCTGAAAAAGAAGCGGAATAATCTTGACACACAATCTTACTTTGTTCATGATTATAACCTCTTACTGTTTGGTGAAAAGTAAACATTATCTTATATCCTTTCACTAATTACCATTCATCGTCATTCCAATCATCATCTTTACTTGTTGCTTCAGGTTCTTTATTGTATGCACTATCAGGAAGACTTGATGTTACATCATCTGGTAAATCTAATTCTTTTTTTGCATCACTTACAATACCGCCTCCATCTGCAGCCTTATCTGTTGTACGTGATGAAGAAGCAAGCATTGAAGCTCTTACACTGACAAATCTAATCAATTTTTTGAAAAGAGCAAGATTGTTTGTTTTAATAACAGCTTCACTATTTCCAACTACAGAAGCAATCATTTTTTCATCAGCTTCATCACTTATTGCAAAACCTATTTTTGTACCATGTTTAAACCATTTATTTTTTCTGATTTCTGTTAATGGTCTATCATAGTCATCTGTTGCAATTCCATCTGTCATAAATATAAGAACTGGCATAAATGCCCCTGTCATTGATGATAGGAATTTATTACGACTTAATTGACTATCAAGTTCTGTAAGAGCAGCACCCATTGATGTTAAACCACCTGCTTCAAGATATTCCCACTCAAAATCTTCAACTGGCTCTGGACCATGGTCAGTAACCCATTTACAATTTGAGTTGAATTCCATTACTGCTATTTTTAATTTAGCATCTCCATTGTTTTTTGCAACTTCTTTTAATGCTTCTGTACATTCTTCCATAGCATGGTTTAGTTCGGCTATTGGTGTTCCAATCATACTTCCTGAAGTATCAAGAATATAGAAAACATGAAGTTCTTTACGTGGTGTTTCTTCTAACTTATCTAAAGTTGGCATAATATTTTTTCCTTTCTTATTTATTTTCAATTATTTTTATAGTCATATCATCAACAGTAAAAGTTATTCCATCTTTTAATGGAATCGTTTCACCTGCATCTACTTTTTTGGGAACTCCCTTTGAATTTATGGCATTCCACTTTCTATCTGTTTTGTTTCTAATTCCAAGAATATTGCTGTCTTTTTTGCTCACAACACCAGCTATAGGATTTAATGCGTCTTTAGCATCACAAGTTCCGAGTTGACATTTGTATATTCTGCTATTTTGGACTGCTGGAATAGCGTACGATTTTAATTCTAATTTAAATGGAATTTTTATCATCTTTCCACAACAATCACATTTGCAATTATTGCCATTTTGTGTAAAAACTTCATTTCCACATAAGCAATCAATAATTTCACTTCTGAATCTTGTCAAAACTTTTAACCAATCTAATTCAGTAGGTCTGTTGTGTGGATTTTTAAATGAATTTTGACTGAATGCATTTATGAATATTTCTTTCATATAATCAGGCAAACATTTCCAAACCATAATAGAGTTTTTATGAGCTACTGAGTCTGGACCATTGCTCTTATCATTAGGATCCATTATAAAAAGTGGTTCACTTCCATATAGTTTTTCTTGAAGTGCTGGAGTTAGAGCATCTGCTAAATATTTCTTTCCCTCTAATGGATGATTTAGGCAAAATAGAATATATAGTAAAATAGCCATTGAAAATCTGTCTGTAAGCATATTGGGTTTTACTTTTCCAAGAACAATTTCAGGAGCTAAATAACGAGGTTTTCCCAAAATTCCTGTTTCCACTTTATCTGGGGCTACATTATCATTATCGCATATTAGGACATCTCCCTTAATTGGATCGATAAAGAAATTGCCATCATTCAAATCTTGATAACTATATCCATGACTGTGAAGTATTCTAAATGCAGATACAATTTTTAGACAAGCATCAATGATTGCACGGTAAGATTTAAACCTTATATGACATAGCATATACTCTGTGATATCATAGTATCCAGAAGGTCTTAAATCCATTATATATCCAAAAGTATCATCTTGCCATTCTGTGATCTCGAGAGGCCACAAAAATTCTTTACTTGGTTGACCATTTTCAACATTATGTTTTATGTTAGCATAAAAAGCTTTTGGATCGCTGTTATTATTCAAAAACGATTTTTTATACCATTTCAAAGCTTTTTCTCTGCCATTGTAGTCAACTTTATAGACTTCACCTTGACCGCCTTCTGCGATAAATTCTTTGATTGTTATTTTATCGCCAGAACTTGTTTTAATTTTATCGCCAGTTGCAAGCATAATTTTCCCCTTTTTATTTTTTTACCTGAAAATAAACATTCAGGAGATTAATTTTAACATCAAATATGTTATTCCCTTTATTTCCCATTATAACAAATTACAAGGACAGAATCTGTCATTTTAAAATTATTTTTTTAACAATTTATCGAGTTCTGTTTTTGCCATAGGATGCCCTTGTTCTGATGACATTCTGTACCATTTTATAGCTTCTTTATTATCTTGTTTTACACCTAATCCATCTCTATACATATTTCCAAGATTGAATTGTGCATTTGAATTCCATTTGTCAGCAGATTTTCTATACCACTTTACAGCTTCTTTGTAATCTTGTGAAAATTCTATGCCATCTTTATACATATCTCCAAGAGTACATTCTGCATCTGCATTTCCAAGTTCAGCAGATTTTCTATACCATTTAATAGCTTCTTTATTGTTTTTAAAACAAATTTTGTATATATTTCCAATCATATATATAGCAACATGATTTTCTTTTTCACCTGCTTTTTTGAAACATTCAAGTGCTTTTTCATAATCCTGTTTTACTCCAATTCCGTTGTAATACATATTTCCAAGAGCAAATTGTCCTTCTGCATTACCTTGTTCTGCTGATTTCATAAACCATTTAGCAGCTTCTTTGTCATTTTGTTGAACTCCATGACCTGATTGATACATCGTTCCAAGATTATTTTGTCCGAATACATTTCCTAATTCTGCTGATTTTCTGTACCATTTCACAGCTTCATTGTAGTCTTGTCTTGTACCTAAACCTAAATCATACATATACCCAAGACTATTTTGGGCATCTGAATTATTTTGTTCAGCAGATTTTTTATACCATTTAATAGCTTCGATATAATTTTGTTCAGTCCCCATTCCATTGTGATGCATATATCCTACTGTATTCTGGGCACCTGAATCTCCTAATTCTCCAGCTTTTTGCAAATATTTTATAGCTTTTGTATATTTTCTATCATTAAAGTAGGAATAACCAAGGCGTAACAATTCGTTTAAATCATCTGTCAATTTTTCAGATGTTACTTTTGGTGTATGTGAAGAAATAGTTTCTTCTTTCTTTGATTCTTCTTTTTTAGGTTCTTCTTGTTTTGGTGGAGTATAACTCCAACCCAAGACTTCTGCAAATGATTTCAATATGAAATTCATCTGCTTGTCAGGCATTCCCATATTTTTTAAATTCTGTTGTCAGTTTTGAAATTATAATACTGTCTTCTTCAGAACTAAAAATTATAGATAAAATATTGTCATTCAAAGCCCTATTTAAAAGTTTTAGTTCTTTTGTACATTCTGGTGAGAGATCTTTTAGATATGCCTTGAATTTTTGAGAATCAGTCCTGACTTCTTTGTTTTTTAACTTCATTATATATTTTATAGTTTCTGGAATGGTCATATTTTCTAACCTTTCTTTTTTATTTCAAAATTTTCTTTTCTTCTGCTTCTTTTAGCCAAGATGGAAATTTATTTAAAAGTCTTGAATATAATTCAGAATTTGAAACAGAACGGAAATCATCGAGTGCAAAAAAACTTGCATTATCTATGTATTTTCCATCCATAATTTCAAGTTTTTCAAGCAAACCATATTTTTTACCATTTATTCCTACAAATTGCCAAAAAATTGGAAATTTTGATGATTCAATAATTAATTTTTTTATTTTGCTTTCTCCATTAAATCCCCCATCTGTTATAAAAATGACATAGACAGGCAAATTGCTATTTTTATATTCAGAAATAATTTCACTTATAACAGCAGGTTCATTGTTTCTACCGCCAACGGAATGCATTAATTCTTTCCAGTCAGTTGGTACTGCAGACTCATAATTTTTGATATTCACTGCTGGTCTTTTAATAGGATTATTTCCATAAAGCCAAAAATTAAGTTGACCATCTTCATCAAATTGAATAGATATAGGCAAAATTTTATTTACTATTTCTTGAACAGTCCCATTTGAATAATTTCTCGACATAGAACCTGAAATATCCATAACAAGGGCAATATTAGCAGTAATATTTTCTAAATTTCTCTTTTTGACTTCAACAATTAATGGCTTGACAAAAGAAAGTAGTTTAGGAGCATTTTCTTGAATTTTTTTCTCACTGTCTCTTTCTTTTGTCTCTTGTTTTTCTAGCAGATATTTTTGTTTTGGAGGAGTATAACTCCAACCCAAGACATCCGCAAATGATTTCAATATGAAATTCATCTGCTTGTCAGGCATTCCCATATTTTTAAATTCTGTTGTTAAATTCTGTTGTCAGTTTTGAAATTATAATACTGTCTTCTTCAGAACTAAAAATTATAGATAAAATATTGTCATTCAAAGCCCTATTTAAAAGTTTTAATTCCTTTACACATTCAGGTGAGAGGTCTTTTAGATATGCCTTGAATTTTTGAGAATCAGTTCTGACTTCTTTGTTTTTTAGCTTCATTATGTATTTTATAGTTTCAGTTATGGTCATATTTTTCTTTTCCTTAGGTTAGTTAATCCCAATCTTCATCGTCTTCATCATCGTAGTCATCGTCTTCATCATATTCCATAAATTCTATTTCATCAGCTCCCCAAGGCTCTCCTGTAGCTGTTCCATCATAATAAACTGTCGCTATTCCTAAAAATGCATTATCTCCAATGTTAGTTACACCATCAGGAATTTCTATACTTCCTAAAGAGGTTCCACTAAAAGCATATTCTCCAATTTCAGTAACACTATCAGGAATTTCTATTTCTTCCAGTGATTCACAATCACTAAAGGCATAATCACCAATACTTACAATATTACCATAAAGTCTTACTTCTGTTAATGAGTTACAATCTGAAAAAGCGTATTCTTCAATTATTGTTTTTGGATCATCATAATCAACATATTCACTTCCGATTGTCAATTCTGTTAATGATGTGCAATTTTCAAAAGCATTAGTCCCAATTTTAGTTACACTATCAGGAATTTCTATGCTTTCTAATCCTGCATTACTAAAAGCATATTCTTCAATTTTTATTACACTATCAGGGATATCTATACTTTCTAATGAATCGCAATTACTAAAAGCATATTCTTTAATTTTTGTGACGGTATCTGGAATTGTTACATATCTCAATGAAGTATAATCTTCAAAACAATTAGCTCCTATTGATGTAATTCTGTAGTTTTTATCTCTATATGTATAAGTTTCAGGAATGTCTATTTCCGTAAGTTCGTCTTTATCTTCTGAGTCTATTATGGCAAGATTGTATAAGTGATGAAGAACAGTTTTATTTAAAGATACATTTTTATAACCATATGTATTTTTTATAGCTTTTTTTGTCTTTTTAGAAGTTGTTTGTGGAATTATATTATTGGTTGGTGTTTCATTTGCAAAAGATACAATTTCTATTTTTTCCCAACCTAACACTTCACCAAATGAATTTATTATGAACTCACTCCAACTTTCAGATAATCCTTGAGTTTCAAATTCATCTCTGATTCTTGAAATTTTTACATTATCTCTTTCATTGCCAAATATTCTTTCTAAAATTTTGTCATCTAAAGCTCTATTTAAAATTTTTATTTCTTTTGGATATTCAGATGAAAGGTCTCTAATATGAGCCATAAATTTTCTTGAACTTTTTAAAAGACTGTCATCTTGACTATGTACAATAAATTTTATTGCATCACGTATTGTCATTTTTTCTCCTTATTAACTATTGATTTCATTATAACAAATTACAGTGACAGATTCTGTCATTTTTCTTAAATAAATATAAAAAAGCAACTTCTATTTTTTAGCAGTTGCTTTTTGCATTTTCGATTTCTTATACTATATATTTGCCTGTTATTTTAACGCCTGCAGGTATTGTAATAGATTTTCCCGTTGTATTTACAATAGAGACATCACCATATAATTCTACTTTGTCTGATATTACAACATCGCCTAATATTTTTAGTGAACTGCATTTTTTTAATGAAGGTATTCCATTGGGAAATCTTTTTTCCATATCATCTATATTTTTATAATATTTTGAGTCGAGAGAAATAAACGGTAATTTTTTATTTTTATCTGTTCTTTCGATTATATCGTCTTTAGTTAGACGATATATGTCTGATCTCAGAAGTGCAAGGTCATTTGTTGTTTTGACAGGTCTGAATCTTTCTCTTGGAACAATCACAGCACTTGCTTTTTCAAATGATGAAATAGCACAACCCATAGCTGTTTCAAGTTGATAAACTGGTGTTGAGTCAGAATCACGAGGATCAACAGTTTTTTTGTTTATAATAAGTGGAAGTTCGAGATAATTATTATTTATTTCTAATTTTTTTGCCAGTGATTTTAGATTTATCCAAATGCTATTTGTATTAAAATAGCAGTGTTTTTTGATATTTTGAAAGTGTTTTAAATCTCTATCGGGACATTGTGCCAATTCTCTTAAAATGATTTTTCCAGTTTTTTTGTCAATTGCTATGTGTCCGCCTTTTCTATCTTCGAGTTCTCTTTCTGCAACTTCCATTAAAAATGGGATATTGTTTTCTGCCATATATGCTGGAATTGCAGGCTCCATAATTGCACCTAAATTATCGGCATTTGAAATAAATGCAAATTCAATATCTTTTTCTATAAGTGAATTAAGTATTCCCGAAATAACGAGAGATGTATATATATCTCCATGCCCTGGAGGACACCATTCAAGTGCTGGATTTTGTGGAAAAATGGCAGGCATTAAATTATGTTGTTGAACTTTAGGTACTTTGTTTTGAATAAAATGTCTTTCTATTTCTTTTTCTTGTGGCATTATTGATTCAAGAGTCTTTTTGGAATCATTGTAAGTAGCAAAACTCTCCATAAGAATCAATTTTTGATTATTTTTCATGGATTGGCGAGCTATTATCTCGAGAAATGAAATATCATTTTTTGCTTTGATCAAAGATTTTGCACATTCCATTCCCATTCCAGTACCAAGACCACCATTTAATTTTATTATAACAGTTTTTTTGTTTATTTTTTTGGCTTTTTCAGAATAATTTTCTAAAATAGTTTTGAGGTTGGGGAGATCTTTAACTGGTTTTATATCGTTATCTGAAATATATGTGTTTATTCCACTTATAAGTTTTTTATAATGTTTGTTAAATATATCAATAGCAAGAGAAGGAATATTTTCCTTCTCCATTTTTGTACGGAAGTACCTGAATTTATTTCTCATTTTAATTGTTTTTTATATATCCATTGATTATTTTTTTAGAGTGCTAAATTTTTTACTTTTATAACACTTAATTTTTATATTTTCTTTTTTATTGTCTTTTTCCCTGCAAAGTGAGGCTGTGAAAAAACTCTAAATGAGCAACTTTTGTGCGGTGCAATGCAACGAACTGCATCACTTTTTCTCGTAATAGTATCTAAAAAGAAAGCTACTAGTTAAAATATTTTCTATTTTAAATAAAATTAGAAAAATAAAAAGAGAAAAATGTTAAAGTGAGTGTATTGTACCCAAAAAGTTACGAAAGCAGATAAAACAAACTATTTTATTTTTTCATAGCTCCTAAAAATATTTTTTCCAACTCTCCTATATCTTCTTTTATAATAATAGGGCTTCCTATTTTTTCTAAATATACAACATAAAGTTTGTCATTTCTAACTTTTTTGTCTTTTTTTACAAATTTAAATAATTCATTTGGATTATCTATTTTTATACTTTCTATATCTAAAAAATGAGCATAAATATATTTTCTTATTTTCAAAAAATCTTCTTCATTCATAACATTTTTTTTGAAAGCAATAAAATTAATGACATCAATGCCCCATAAAACAGCCTTACCATGAGAAATTGAATTGTTTGTATATGATTCTAATGCGTGCCCAAATGTATGCCCATAGTTTAAAATCATTCGGAATTTGCCTTCTAATTCATCTTTTTCAATGACATCTTTTTTAACTCTCAATGAATATGAAATAAAATCTTGATAAAAAGAATAAAGTGAATGATCTGTTTTTGAAAAAATATCTTCATAATTAAAATCTATTGAAAATATTTCTTTTGCAAATTTTTCATTTAAAAGACAGGATTTAAAAATTTCTCCCCAGCCATTTATGATATCATCTTTTTTTAAGGTTTTTAAAAAATAAGTGTCTATTCTAATTTTTGAAGGGGGATAAAAAACACCTAAATGATTTTTTATTCCTTCATAATTTAGACTACATTTTCCACCAATGCAAGAATCTGACATCGCTAAAAGTGTTGTTGGAAAAAATTCCCATTTTATTCCACGCAAAAAGATATTACATGCAAAAGATGTTATCTCTTGTGTAATTCCACCACCAAAGCAGACGATTTTTGAAGATTTATCTACTTGTAAATTAGAAAAAAAATTGACTAATTTCAATACTGTATCAATATTTTTATTTTTTTCGAGTGCTTCTATTAAAAATATTTTTTCTCTTTTTATTAAAGAAAAAATATTTTTATACAAATCATATACATTTGAATCAATGACAAAAAAAGTGTTATTTAGATCATAATTTGTGAAATTTTGGCAATCTAATCCTGTTGTAAAAAAAACAGGATATTCACCAAATTTAGATTTGATAATGGAAATATAAGTATCATTAAAATGGGGTTTGTCGGCATAAGGACCATAAGAGGGATGGTGTTCTTCAAAAATCAGTCCGCCTTTACAAATTTGACCTTCTTTTTTTTCTTCAAAAAAATAATCTTTTGGTATTCCATCTGGATATGCCAAACATAAAAATGTTTTAGGAGAAGTAAAGTTATCACTTTTAAATCTTTGAAAATATTTACATTCCCAACAACAAGTACATTCAGATACAATAACAGGCATTTTTCAGTTTTCCAATCTCAATTCAATGATTTTTTCTAATATAGTATTTCCTGTTCTTCCTTTCAAAACCTTTAGAGCTCTTTTTCCAATTCTTCTATCAGCTACTTTAAATATATTTGACAACCCCCAACTATCGTTTTCAAAATTTTTTATCAATAGTTCACTTCGAGGAGTATTTATGTATTCATCTATGAAATAAGATATATCTGATATATTATTTCCATAGGGATACCAATTAGCGTTAATATATTTGATTTCACCTGTGCGAATACCATTATTTGAATGGTGATAATGATAAACAGGAATATATTCATCCATGAATTGTTTTGGATAGTCAAAAATTATATCTTTTCCCAATGTCAACCAATATCTCGGTAGATCAGTAGAACCCCATCTGGTTTTCATTCTATATATTGATAAATGAAGTTGCAAATCAAGTTTTTCATCAATTATTGAATAAAATTTTTTCTGTAATTTACTCCATCTTTTCATTTTTTATCCTTTCTTTATGTATTTATAATTTCGATTTTATCACCTAAACTTCTTATCCACATATCTATTCCATTTCCAAAAACTTCTGCTGTAATTAAATAACCTTCTTTATCTTCTTCAAGGACTTTTGCTGTTGGTAGTCTATCCAAAATATTATCTATATCAACACCTTTATATTTGAATGTTATTTTACGCAATTTTCCGCCATACATAAATTGTATTCTTTTTCTGAATTCGCCTTCTTCAAATCTACTGTTATAAGGAATATGAAATTTTTCTTCTAAAATTGTTAGATTTTTTATTCTGTCTATTCTATAAATTGTTGGAAAAGAATCATTTAAAACATCGAAATCTTTTTGAATATCTTTATCATCTATAAAAGCTGTTAGATAAAAATAATATTCTGAAAACATTATTGCGACAGGTTTTAATTTTCTGTGAACAATTTTTTGATCTTTTGTTCTTCCATAATCAATTTCTATGTATTTGCAATCATGTATAGCTGTCCCTAAAATCCACATGTTATCAATAAATTCTGATTTATGGCGTGGTTCTATATAGTGGAATTCTTCATTTTTTATCAAATCTTTTACAAATTTTTGATTTATTTTTGGGACACAACACGTTATCAATTTTTCAAGAATTTCTGTCATTTGATTTTTTGTGAAAGCTCTGCTGTCGAGTAATATTTTACATAGTGCTAATACTTCACTATTTTTTAATCTAAGCCTATATAATTGTTCAAGACAATATCCACCTTTTTCTCTGTCATATATAACAGAATTAATTATGCCTGTTCTATCAGAATCAATATCTAAAAAGTTTCTTATATCATCAATATCTCTTTGGATTGTTCTTTCATTTACACCAAATTTTTGTGCTGTATCTGTTTTATTTACAACATAACCATCTATCAATTCTGAATAAATATGTAAAATTCTAATTGTTTTATCTTTTGAAAAAATATCCATAATTAAACCCTCCCTAAGGATATTATAATGTTTAAGATAGACAGATTATGTCATTGTGATAAAAATATAACAAAATATTTGAATTTTTATTATACTAATGCAAATAATTTAAAAATATTTCATTTTAAAACAAATAAAAAATTACCTTTAAAAAAGTGAAAAAAAATTAAGAAATGACATATTTTGTCATTTTAAATATTAAAAAAAAACAACAAATGACATATTTTGTCATTCTTTATATCTTGTAATTTAAAATAACAAAAATTATTTGACAAATTAAAATAAAAATTTTAGAATATTTGTTATCTAATTTGAAAAATTTATATAGGGCAATTTTAAATATGATAAATAAAAAAATATTTATTTCTATAATAGTAGCAATATTTATTTTAAATTTATTTGTAATAGCATTTGCTACACCTGTAAGTAATAATCAAACTATTGATGTTAATGATGTCGATGTAAAAGATATTGATATAAAAGACATAAATATTAAAGATATAAAAATTCAAAATGAAAATAAATTTAAAGATTTGAGAGAATATACAAAGACAGAGCAAACATCTAAACTTATTCAAAAACAGACTAAAGAAAATAATTTGGTTCCTAAAGTTAAAACTGAGCTGAAAGTAAATCCAAAATCAAGCTCGATTCCTAAAGTTAAAACTGAGCAGAAAGTAAATCCAAAATCAAGCTCGATTCCTAAAGTTAAAACTGAGCAGAAAGCAGGACAAGCGAGAGACCCGTTTGCTCCAAATCCAACAGTTGAGCAGAATACAGAATTAACAACAAGTCCAACTCCTAGATCTGTAACTGAGCAGAAGGCAGAACAAACAAGAGACCCATTTGCTTCAAATCCAACAGTTGAGCAGAATATAAAATCAACAACAACCCCAACTCCTGAATCTGTAATGGAGCAAAAGGTAAAACAAATAAGAAATCCGTTTGCTCCAAATCCAACAGTTGAGCAGAATACAGAGCCAACATCAAGCCCAATTCCTGAATCTGTAACTGAGCAAAAGGCAGAACAATCAAGAAATCCGTTTGCTCCAAATCCAACAGTTGAGCAGAATACAGAATCAACTGTAACTACAAGTCCTATGCCTACAGCTGAGCAGAGCACAGAATCAACTGTAACTCCAAGTCCTATGCCTACAACTGACCAGAACACAGAATCAACTGTAACATCTTCTACAGATAATGTGTCAAATTTTGCAGATAGATATAAAAATCAGCAATGTTGGAATTATAATTTAGGTTGGAATTGGTTCTTTTTGATTATTGGAGTGATGTTTTTAATTTTTAGTCCTATAATTATAGATAATGAAGATAAAAATGAGGCTTCTATTATTTTGATTTTATTGCAGTCAGTTTGTTTGTTTTTTCTTTTCTCAAATATATTGAATATGGTATTTAATATAAATGGCTGGATTACTTGGGGAGTGATTATTGGAATTTTAGCCATATTAAATATATCTATATGGACAAGTGATGATTGGAATTTTCCAAAATTTCAAATTTGGACATTATTTGCATTATCATTAATATCTATTCTTTTTATCTTCCCTATGCTTTTTATGAATATTAATTGGGGAATTGTATTATCATTTGTTGGGGTTTTATTTATAGGTGTTGGTATTGGGGTAAATTCAAATAATACAAGTAATGAATTAACAAGTGCTGAAACAAAAATTAAAGAACTTGAAGGTGAATTAAGCCAATATAAACAAATCGAGCAGAAAAGTAGTAATTTATTACAAGAAAAACAACAGTTAGAAAGTGAATTAAATAGAATTCAAGAAGAAAATTCAGAATTAAATAAGAAAATAGATGATTTAAATATACAAATTAAAAAATCTGAACTATTATTTAAAAAACAGCAAGAAGAGACAATAAAGGCAAATAGTACTATTAAATCTCAAAAAGAAAAATTAAAGAAACTTGAACTATTTGAAAATGCATTTAAAGAACAGCAAGGAGAGACAAGCAAATAGTATTATTAAGTTTCAACAAGAAAGAGTAGAACAACTTGAAAAATTTACAAATAGCGAAATACAAAAGAATAAAGATATTGAAGATGAAAAAAATAAAATAATTAGTGATTATAATAATAAAATCATTAATAAAGATAAAGAAATAATTGATAAAGCCAAGAATATCGAAGAATTGAATCAAAAAATAGAAGAATTAAAAAAAGACAGAAAAAAATTAGTAAATATATTGAAAAATACTAAAGAAATCGAATTTAAGCAAGAGATATTAACTTCTCATTTAAATGAATTAGGATATGCAACAGTAGATAATCACAAATTGATAGGGCTTGTAATCCCTTCTAAATCTTATATTGTTGAAAATAAGAGATATCAAATAGTTGGGATAGCTCCTTCAGCTTTGAAAGGACTTGGAGACTTAGAATCTATTGATATTCAAATTTTACTGAAAAATATAAAAGAATCTGTTTTTGAAAATTGTACATCACTAAAAAATATAAATATTCCAAACACTGTAGAAACTATAGAAAAATTTGCTTTTAGAAATTGCACATCATTAGAAAATATAACGATTCCTGAGAATGTAAAAAAAATAGGGGAGTTTGCATTTCAAAATTGTAAATCTCTCAAGAATATTAGCATTTTAAGTAAGTTTGTTAAAATTGAAAACAATGCTTTTGAAGGTTGTACATCACTTAAAAATATAGATATTTCAAGTGAAATAGAGACAATAGAAGAGGGAACTTTTAAAAATTGTACATCATTGGAAAATATATATATTCCAGATTGTCTTAAGATTATAAAAAAATCTGCTTTTGAAAATTGTTATTTATTAAGTGAAATAAATATTCCTGAAAGTGTACATACTATTCAAGAATCAGCATTTAAAGGCTGTAGAAATTTGATTTGTGTACATCTTCCAAAAGATTTAAATGATATAAAAAATAGAACATTTTTGGGATGTGAAAAATTGAAAGAAATTAATATTCCAGATAATTTGGAATATATAGGAGTATCTGCTTTTGAAGATTGTAATTCGCTTGAGAAAATTCATATTCCAAATAGTGTCAAAAAAATTGGAGAAGATGCTTTTCTTGGAGTTCATGCTCTTTATTATAGTGGTAATGCTAAAGGTCAACCTTGGGGAGCAGATTGGTTGGAAAGTAAGAAAAAATGAGGATTAAAATATGGAATACGAGAGATATGAAAACGATCCAGATTTTATAAAATTTCCAAATGATTTTGAATTTGAGAGAACTGATAATGGATTTAAAGTTAATTCGACAGGTGGAGAATTTTTTCCAAATAAATTTTGGATTCCAATTATCATTTCTTTGATCATTTTTTCTGCTGTTGGTGTAGGACTTGGATTTACATATATAAAATTTTATATACAGCGTTTTCATGAATTATCAGAGTATTTTGAAACTATAGAATATTTTCTAATTTTTGTCTTTATATTATGTATCTTTTTCTTGGGTATGTATTTAAAAAAAATCACTGATATACAGACAGTTTATGATTTTTCTTCTGCTGGAGTTAATATCAGTTCTAAAAAAGGAACAGTATTTATTGAAAAAAATAATATTGTTGATATTTATGTAAAAGATGAAATTGTCTATACGAAATCAGGAAAATATACTCGTTATCACATATTTTTTAAGTTAAAAAATCCTCTATTTATTCCATATACTAATCAAAATAAAAATATAATAGAATTTTTTAAAGATTCTGAGCTTCATGATAGAATTGATAAAAATGTTATTAGATTTATTTTAAAAGAAATACAAGATACATTTGGATTTAATATGACACTATCTTGATGGAGAGTTTTTATTATCTAAAAATAGAGCTAAACCATAAAGGAAAATAATATTAAAAAGTTGTATTATAACAATTTGAAAAGAATTAATTTGGGAGGCAAACTTTTGAATGTTCAGAGATAATGTGGTTGGAATAATTTTGGCTGGCGGTAAAAAAAGCGGTCTTAAATATCTGACAAGTGATGTTAGAGCTCAAAGTGCCGTTCCGTTTGGTGGCAAATTTAGAATAATTGATTTTGTTATGTCAGGATTTTTTAATTCCTACATAAAGAAATTATATGTACTTGTACAGGATAAATCAATTTCTCTTTCAGAACATCTCCAAGCAAACTGGGGACCACGCTTTGGATTTGGAGACGAATTTTTTAGAGTTATTGGACCAGTTCCTCCTAATTGGCAAAAAGGTTCTGCAGATAGTGTTTGGCAGATGTCAGATAATCTTCGTGTAGATAAGCCAGATTATATAGCTGTTTTTGGTGGAGAGCAGATTTCTAATATCGATGTAAGAAAAATGCTTGAATTCCATAAAAAAAATGATGCAGATTTGACAATATCATCTTTAAAATATCCAATAGAAAAAGCATCTGGTCGTTTTGGTATAATAAATTCAGATAAAGAAGGAGTAATTTCTTCTTTCAGTGAAAAAACAGAAAATCCAACTCCTATTGACAAAGATTCTGAATATACAAAGATTTCACTTGGAAATTATATTTTCAAAACAGATGTACTTTTAAAAGTATTGGAAGAAGATTCAAAATTGTCTGATGAAGAATCAGCTCATGATTTTGGAAGAAATATAATTCCAAAAATGTTTGAATCAAAAGAATATAAGATATGTGAATATGATATAGAAAATTGCGACTATTCTTATTGGTATCCAATGGGAAATTATGACGATTATTTAAAGGCTTCTGTTGAATTTTTGGATTCAGAAAGTAAATTGGGTAGTTATGATCCAAATTGGCCAATTTATTCAACAAATACTGATAATTTGCCTCCTGCAAGAATAGTTGATAGCTCTTCAATAAAGCAGGCTATAATAAGTGATGGTTGTGTCGTAAATGCCAAAAAAGTCGAAACATCAATTCTATTTCCAAATGTTAGAGTAGGTGAGAAATCTACTTTAAATAAAGCTATTTTATTCAATGATGTACAAGTTGGCGATGATTGTGTATTGGAAAATGTGATAGCAGATAAGAGATGTGTTTTCCCAAGTGGAATTACTATAAAAAATGGAAAAATGACAAAATCCAAAAAATTTGATCCAAAGGATCAAGAGGCTTATGAACGCCTTGAGTCAAAACTTCATTTTACTGAATCGAATATTGCGGTTGTTTCATGTTATCATGATTACAGCGACAGGGTTTAGGAGGTTTTTATGAAAAAAGTTCTCGGAATAATAATGGCTGGTGGAGAAGGTAGAAGATTGAAATCTCTTACAAGTGATGTAAGAGCAAAACCTGCTGTTCCCTTTGGTGGCAAATATAGAATCATAGATTTTGTTCTTTCAAATTTTTTCAATTCAGGAATAAAACAAATTTGTGTTTTGACACAACACAAATCTTTTTCACTTGTACAACACATCGAAACAGCATGGGCAAAGAGGCTTGGTTCAAGGACAGAATTTATAAGATGTTTAGGTCCAAATCCTCCTTCTTGGTATAAAGGTACTGCTGATTGTGTATATCAAAATATAATGCAGATATATATGACACAACCTGATTATGTAGCAGTTTTCGGTGGTGATCATATTTACAAAATGAATGTTGACAGTATGGTCGATTTCCACACAGAAAAGAATGCAGATTTGACAGTATGTGCAATTAGATTTCCAATAGAGTTGGCAAGTTCTTTTGGTGTTATAGAAGTTGACGAAAATTTCAGAATGGTCAATTTTGAAGAAAAGCCACCAAATCCAAAGCCAATTCCAGGTGATCCAAAACATGCACTTGTCTCTATGGGAAATTATATTTTTAAGAGAGATGTCATAATAAAAGCATTAACAGAAGATGCTGCTATGAGTGATTCAGAAACATCTCATGATTTTGGTAAAAACATAATTCCAAAACTTTGCAAATCTTCTAATGTCTATGTTTATGATTTTATGTCAAATCGTTGGTCGAAAAATGAGATAAAAGAAACAGAAATAGGATATTGGCGTGATGTAGGAACTGTTGATAGTTATTTTGAATCAAGTATGGATTTGACAGGTGTTGAACCTATTTTTAACCTCTATGATAAATCTTGGCCTATTTATGGAATAGTTACAGACAGTATGCCACCTGCAAAATTTGTATTCTCTGGCGGAGATAGAAGTGGACAGGCTGTAAATTCTATAGTAAGTGATGGTTGTAT
>CADAWZ010000089.1 GCA_902791745.1 uncultured bacterium | reverse complement strand
AACCGCTTAATTTAAATTTAGTAATTTATGAAATAGATCAAGTACAGCATTCTAAACAGAGCCGATCGACTCAATTTTTAAGTAAATAATAATTTACAAGCTTAGATTGCCACGGCTCCCCCTTGGGGGTAAGGTATTAAAAACTCTAATGAGTTTTTAACTATTTTCTGAGCCTCGCAATGACAAAGTGGCAGTATACAGGCATATCTTGGATAGTTTACAGCAACTTTTTATTTACTTATTTTTTGGGAATTAACTAGCACAACGAGTTTAGTTTTTACAAGTTAACAATTTAACGATAAAGAAGAAGCTAAGGATTCTATTTCTGAAATATTCAATTTAGTTGCTCTTGATATTAAATCAAATGGAAGATTTTCTAAGATCATATTTTTAGCTATTTCCAGTTTTCCTTCAGCTCTTCCAATTTTTTCTCCCTCAACTCTTCCAATTTTTTCTCCCTCAACTCTTCCAATTTTTTCTCCCTCAACTCTTCCAATTTTTTCTCCCTCAACTCTTCCAATTTTTTCTCCTTCGGCTCTTCCAATTTTTATTCCCTCACGCCTTGATCCATTAATTGCATTTGCTTCATCATGTAAACGCTTCTCACGATAAAAGGCTAATCTTCTTAGCTTTTCATCTGAACTTAATTCACGAACTTTAACAATAACATCTTTTACTTCAGGGATTTTTGTTGACATTTCTAAAGCCATAAGATCCTCCTTTTTTTCTGCGTTTATTAAATTTAGCCAATCTTCTACTGGCTTGCCTTTTTGAGATTTTTTGAGTTTTCTAAGTTCAAAAAAATAAATCGAAAATTTATCTGTCAAAAGCTCTTTTCTATCCTTTTCCAATATCTGAAAATGAGATTGGTATTCAGGAGATGTAAATAAATTGAAGTTAAAGATTTTAATTCTTCAGAATATATTTTAGACCAATAGAAAAGAGTACGCTCTTTAAATGCAGGTTCGCTATTTACTTGCATTTCTATATTTATTATTTGATTCTCAGAATCATTGGCATCTTTTAATTCAAGTTTTATATCAAGCCTTGAAAATTTTTCTTCCGAATATTCAGGAATTAATTCTCCATTCTCAATGTAAATTTCTTTTATACTATTGTGAGGAATCTCAAGAATATCCGCAAGAAATCTTATTATAATATTTTTATTTCTTTTATCTCCAAATATACGCTTGAAAATAATATCAAGCTTAGGCTTTACAATTTCTGGTAGTTGCTCTGTCATAAAATATTTTGCTTTCTGTTTTTTATTTTATTATACAACAATAATTAAAAAAAATCAATTTATTTGCTTTTAAAATATGCCTCTATACCATCAGCTATGCTCTCAGCTATCTTTTTTTGTCCCCAAGAATTGTCAAGATATTTTACATCTTCACTACTTGTTATAAATCCTGTCTCAATCAACACAGCAGGCATTGATGAATTTTTCAATAGATAAAAATCATTTTTTGTGAGTTTTCTGTCTATCGTATATAATCTACTTGCTAAAAGACTGTGTATTTTTGAGCCAAGTAATTTATCTGAAGTTTTTGACCAGTGTGTAGAAACTCCCCTTGCAGAGTTACTTGATGCTGCATTTAAATGAATAGATACTAAAACATCTGCCTTCATATTTTTGGCAAAATTTACTCTTGCCCCTAATTCTTCTTTATCTGTGGAACCGTAATAACTTACATCTCTGTCAGTCGTTCTCGTCATAACTACATTCCAACCTCTTTGTGTCAATATTTCAGATGTTTTGAGAGCTATTTTAAGTGTGAGGTCTTTTTCTTTAAGTCCTTTTGCACTGTTTAATGCACCTGGATCATATCCTCCATGACCTGGATCAATACAAATGACCTTATTTTTTGTAGGATAAGATGTAGCTCCGAATGTGTCAAGATCATTATTTAATACAGTTGATTTTTGATTTGTTACTATAACATAAATTTTATTTGGAGAAGCTGAAACAGCACAGTAATAATTTTCTTTTAAATCGACTACAACTCTTGTAACAGGCTGTGGGGTCAATGTAAATTGTCCTGCTTTTACTTCTTCCACAAGTTTTGAATTAGGCACAAAATCAATTTTTTTGCCAAGGTATTTTGATTTGTGTATGTCTATTACTATTCTGTTGTCAGGGTCAGGGTATCTGTGTGTTTCATAAGTTACACTGCCACTTACATTTATTGTAACTTCATATTTAGTGCTATCACCAGAGGCTATGACTGAATTTACATTTTGAAGGCTGAAATTCATACCAGTGTCATTTGTCGTTTTTTGTTGCCAAGAAAGTATGTATTCATTTTTGTTTTTTGAAGATTCTTTTTGTATTTCCGTATTATCTCCAAATGGTATAACGACTCTGACTTTCCCAGGGTCGCTCTGATTTAAAGCATATTTTATTGTTCCAACCTTTGGAACCTCTATTTCTTTTTTTGCCAAGGCTCTTCTAAATTCAGAAAGTGAAACATTATTTAAATCAACAACATATCTATTGGGGTTTCTCAATACAGATGTTGTTGCTGTAAATGAAGATGTTGATTGTAATTTTAAAATAGTTTTTTGTTTTACTTTTTCATGTACAACACCTTTAAAAAGTCCGTCTGCATATATTGTATTGTCTTTTCTATTTAAAAAACAGGGTATAATTTTAGGAATATGTTTTAAATGTATAAAATAATGACCTGTTGTAAAAAATGGGGGAGGGGATAGTCTTGTTTCTTCTTTTCCAATTTTTAGTATGTTGTCATTTATCTCTCTTGAGCCTTCAGAAGTATCTATAGTTATTTTTTTCCTTTTTTGATCAATTTTATATGAACAACCAAGAGATTTAAATAATTTTTCTGTCTCACTATCTCTTAAAGATATATATTTGTCATCATATCTTTTTTGAACATATACAGGAAGATTTATATTCCCTTCAGGAGTAACTGCTTGCATTACTTTTTTTTCTATTTTAAAAAGAGAATATAGTTTCTCACTTGTTATCTTTGCTGTTGAAGATGACTGTGAATAACATATACCTAAAAAAGTTATAAGTATTGCAAATATTGTTGTTAAAAAAAATATTTTTTTCATGGTTTTGTTATTTCCAATTTTATGTTTCTGCTCTGACCTTTTATTTCTTGATTTATACAGTTTTGAATTTCTGCCCCTTTTGCCGTTATTTTGCAAGGATATATTGCTTTTAATCCTATGTTTATTTCTCCATTTTCTGCAGTTGTCAAAAATATTATATTATCTTCCATTATTTCATATTTTTGAATTGAAGTATTTTTTGTTTTTAAAATATCATCTGTTAATTTCATTCCCCAAGGAATGTTAAATTTTATATAATTGTATTTGTTGTTTTGTGGCATATTCCATTTTAGACAACAATTTACTATTTCACCTTGTTTTATTGTTGTTTTTGGAAAGTCAATTGCTACTTTTTTCATTATCGGAGGGAGTTCTTCTAAATATTTTTTCTTTTTTATAAAAATGAATGGATTTATGTCATTACCATTGTAATTTATAGAAGACAGTTTGTCTGTCTTTATCATTTTTATATTTTCATCTTCATCAAATTTTTCTTTTATCTCATCTCCATTTTTTTCACTTATTATAACTTCACCTATAAATTTTTTGCCATCGTCTAAATTTTTTAATGCAGACAATACAATCCAAGTCCTTATTGAACTTCCCCAAGTACCATCTTCAAGTCTTGAATTTATCAAATAAGAAATTATTTTTTTTGTATCTAAATTATCAATTTCTTTTTTGTCAAGTAACATAATTGTTACTGCTGTTACATCAAGATCAGCTTGTCTTTGCAATGTATTTTTTGAAATTGGTGATTTACCTGAAAAATATAATTCGTCTTTAAAAGACATCAATTTATTTTTTAATATGTCTATATCTATTGAGGTGTTTTTTATTTTAGATTTTAATACATATACAGCAGGATTGTCATTTTCTTTTGGTTCAAGATTTTTTTCATATTCTTTTATATCACAGCCTGACATGTACATATTATATAAAACAAGACTCTTTTTTTCTTCATCCAGTGATTTTATAGAATCTTTCAAATATTGTTTTACTTGATCTGAAATTTTGGTAAAATCTTTATTTCTTGCAGTCATTCTCAAAACAAAAGAAGATATAACTGGATCAGCTTCATCAATATCGAGAAAACTTCCATTACTATTAGCTTTTTCGGTGATTTCTGATATATCTATTTCATTCCTCAAAAATACCCCAAGCATTTTTTGCCCTACAAGTTCACCACATAACATCTTTGGTTTATTGTATTGTTTTCTACAAGCATTTTCTATTATTGAATTTATGGAAGGATAAATTTCTATTTCATAATTTGTATTTTCTTTTTCTGTATTTGAATATTTTCCTTTTAATTCACTTAATGATGAGGTTGTTTCAAGATATCCATTTGGAATTACAGTTAAATTTCCTCTTGTTTCTCTATATTCTCCTTCAGCTCTTGCACCTACAGCTATTTTTAAATTGTTATCTTCTTTTTCGAATGTCATTGGAAAATATGTATATCCAGAAATATAAGGTGTGATTTTTACCTGTTTACTATTTGGTGAAACTTTTATTGATTTTCTATCAGATATAACGATAGAGACTGGATATGTATCTTTTGTATAGTTAGAAAATCTTACTGGGAACATTATTTCATCTCCAACATAAAATATTTTATGAGAGAGAACAGGTAGATTTATTGAAAATTTATTATCTGTAGTCGTTTTTTGATTATAAATTTTATTGCCAAATTTATCATAAATATTTATGTAGACAGAAAAAGATTCATTTGGAATATTAATATGTTCGTCGATTCTTCCATTTTCATCTATATTTAAAATATTGAAATCCATATTTCTTTCATCTTCCAAATTTTCTTCTGAAGAAAGAAATAAGATAGCAAAATCATTCTTTGTGTTCCCTGAAATATTTAATGGTTCGCCAGGAGTTATATTTGTTTTAATTTTTTCAAAAAAAGAATTTGTATCTTTTTTTATAAAAAATTTACAGGATTCTTTTTGTCCAGATTTTGTACGAGCTATCATTTCAATATTTTTTGATGTATTTTCAGGGGATAGATGAATAATTTCTTTCCCTGTTTTAGATATGACAAATTTTGATTCTGCGAGAAATCCATCTTTAAATATATTTAAAATAACCCCTTTTTTTTCAGGATCATTTATCGTAATATCTATTGGATTTTCATCCCAAAAAACTTTTCTTTCAGGATTTATAATTTTTTCTTTTTCTTCAGTTTTTGAAATTTTAGTATTTTTTATTTCTTTTTCAACAGTTATTTTTTCTCCAAAAATATTTGTAACTGCATAAAGTTTTATAGGGGCATTTTGTTCAGTGTAGTCAAGTTGAAATGAATATTGTCCATCAATATCAGTTTCTCGTGTAAATATTTTTTTATCTTTACCTATTTTTACTCCAATATCTACTTTTATATTTGAGGCTGGCCGTCCATCTGCATATTTTGCTTTAAATATGATATCTGGAAATTTTGATGTCAAAAATGTTGCATAAGCATTGTTCTTTTGTAGTTGTAATGTTTTTATCTCGGAAAAATTGTCTGTTGAGATTGTTATATCAATTTTTTTGCCTTTAAAATAATTAGGAGTATCTATTTTAAAAACATAAACTCCATTTTTATTTAGCATTTCATTTTTTGTTATTTTATTGCCGTCTGTGTCTTTTAATATGCACTGTATATTTTGAGATTCTTTAATGTTATCAATATAGCCAAATATTATTATCTTACTTTCTTTCTCATTTCTTATTTCTTTTGCTGTCAAATAGATATTATTTTTTTTGATAACTTCAATTTCAAATTCTTTCTTTTTAAATTGTTTGCCGTCATCTATTGTCAATTCTGCAGAATATTTACCTTCTTTGGAAATACCACGCATTTTTCCTGTTCCAAATCCATTTTCATCAGTTTTGTATTCAATGAAAGAACGCATTTTTTTTTCTTTTCCATAAATAGAAACTGTAATTTTTGATTCTTTTTCACCTTCTCCCAATAAAACGGCAGTTGAAATAGGGCGATTTACTAAAACTGATTTTGGAATAAAAATTTCTGTTGCAAAAATTTTGACTGGAAATAAAATTATAAAGAAAAGTAAAAAATAAAATATTTGTTTAAGCATTTTTAATACCTATTTTTTGTTCTGTGGATAATATTTTTCAAATAATTTTTGAAGTTCTACCATATAATTTTTATTTTTTTTATGTTCTGAATCCTTTTTTATGTAAATTTGAGATTGTTTTTGATTTTGTATATATTTAATGATATTTTCTGCTTTTTTTTGAAATGAATTTCCATACATCATTGTTGCAACTAAATAATAGATACATATAGCAATTAAACTCGTATATGCAAATCCTTTTAAAGTGAATATATTCTTTTCCTTTTTTTTCTTTCCAATTTTTTCTTTTATTTCTAAAATTTTAGTTGTCAATGCTGTTGCAAAAGAAAGAGAAGGAATTGCTAAATAATCACTTGTTGGTGGAATTTGACCAAAAATATGAGAATATGGAAGGATTGATATAGAAAATAATCCCAAACAGAATTTGTAAATTTTATTTGTTGATTTTATACATATATAAATTGCAATTCCTATTATTACAAAAAATATGATACTATATATATATTTGTTAGGCATTGAAAATATTGTCGATATATTTGAAAAAGTCGTTATAGACTCTAAATATTTTCCAATTACAGATGTTATATCGAGTATATCTTT
This sequence comes from uncultured bacterium, assembly GCA_902791745.1. GTDB lineage: Bacteria > Vulcanimicrobiota > CADAWZ01 > CADAWZ01 > CADAWZ01 > CADAWZ01. The sequence continues at coordinate 2,346 of CADAWZ010000089.1, read as the reverse complement.
ATTTTGAAAAATATTTGATAGCGATATGTGATTTTTTTGACAAAAGTTTATTCCATATATTATTGCCATTATGGCTGTCAATCCAGCAAATTGTAGGGCTTTTTTCATATTTTCTTTTTTAAAGAAAAAAGTCCAAAGTGGAATAAGTAATGGATATATTGTCGCAATACTGCCATCTCTCAATGAAAATCCATATAGACCAAGAGCTAAAAGTGAACTTGGAAGTTGATTATTTGGTGGCATATTTTTATTGTTTTTTTCTTTATCTTCCATCATTTTTATGAATGTCAAAAAAGATGACAACATAAAACAGATGGATATATTGTTATTTTGACTTCCAGAGTTCCAAATTAAATTTTCTGCATGGGTAGGGTGTACTGAATATATCATTGAAGCCCAAAATGCAGTATTTAAATTTTTTAATGTTTTTGATAAAAATTTATATATCAAAAAGATTGACAATAAAAATATTATTTGATTTCCAATATTGTGAAAGGATGGATTTGTAGATATTTTGCTTGTATTTGTTATATTAAATATGTTACAGATAAAATTCCAAAAATCGTTGAATATAAGATTTAGTTTTGGAGCAGTGAAAAGATTTTTGAAATCTTCGACATAAGTTGGCAAAAAAATATTAGAATATGCTAAAAATCCAGTAATTAATATAACTACTGGATATATTTGTTCTGCCTTAAATTTTTTTAATAATTTCTTCACCATTGTTAATTTTGTCAGTATACGGAAAGTTTGGTTTTATTGAATATTTTAAATTTGAATTGTTCAATTTTCTTACTTGTATTATAATTTCTGGAGCATTATCTTCAACTATAATTGGATTTTCAGATTCAATAATTTTTTTTGCTTGTAAAAAATTACAATTCACGACTTTAGCTATTGCTCTTATATTTTCTATTGATGATAAATTGCCTTTTTCAAGAATTACTTTATATATAGTTTCATCTGTATATATGGGGTCCCAGTATGTAGTAGCTAAACCCCAATCACAATTAGTACAACTTATAGTTAATGTTAAACCTTCTATTTTTTTTATCAAATCTGAATTACAATTTGGACATTTCCCCATTGTTTTATTCTTTCTTTACTTTTTGATTTAATTATTCTTTGTTGTCAGAGATAAAATAAATATTTTTTCCTTCAAATTGATATTCTTTTTCATTTGCGATAGATATAACAAAAGTCATAATTCTATTTCCATTTGTATCAAATTTTCGTTCATGAACCCAAGAATAATCAAAAATTTCTCCATCTATTTGTACTTTTTTTGAGCGATAATTGGAACTTGATGAAAATAAAAGGTTACTATCAAGGTCTAAGATATAATATTTTCTATTTTTCCAAATAAGTATATCTTGTTTAATTATTTTAGTATCCATTTTTAAAATGTCTTTTTGCTGTCGAGCAGTATTGTAACTGGTCCTTCATTACAGATGTTTACTGTCATTGAAGTTCTAAAAACTCCTGATTCGACATGCAATCCATATTTTTTTGTTAAACAATCCATATATTTCATGTATAGTTCATTTGCCATTTCTGGCTTTCCAGCAGTGGAAAAACTGGGTCTTCTGCCATGTCTACAATCTCCAAGAAGTGTAAATTGAGATATTGCAAGCACACTACCGTTTATATCTTTAACAGAAAGATTCATTTTATCTTCTGAATCTTTGAATATTCTCATATTTGCCGTTTTATCTGCTATGTATTCGACATCTTTTTCTGTGTCGTTTTCTTCCACACCAAGCAAAACAACAAGACCTTCTTCAATTTTTCCGCTTTCTATACCCTCTGAAAGAACATTTGCTTTTGATACTCTTTGTACTACAGCTCTCATCTTATCTCCTTTGTCTCTTCCGTCCTCTTCCATAAGAAAAAATAAGGCAATAGATTATAATTTAATTCGTTGTGCTAGTTAATTTTAAAAAATAAGTAAATAAAAAGTTGCTATAAACTATCCAATATATGCCTGTACACTGCCACTTTGTCATTGCGAGGCGTAGCCGTGGCAATCTAAGCCTGTAAATTATTATTTACTTAAAAATTGAGTCGATCGGCTCTATATATAGAATTTCTGCCAGATCTGTTTAATAAATTACTGAATTTAAATTGAGCGGTTGAGATTGCCACGGTCGCACAGCTCCCTCGCAATGACATCTCTTCTAAACAGAGGCAGTTTGGGTAGATTTTAAAATATTAATCAAATAGGAATTAATTTAATATCCTCTGTTTTTCCCTAACAAAAATATATCATCAGATAGAGAACCTCTTGAAGCTGATTCAACTCCTTTTATTAAAGACAATTTTCTAAGTGCTGAATTTAATTGTGCT
>CADAWZ010000088.1 GCA_902791745.1 uncultured bacterium | reverse complement strand
TTTGTATGACTATCTAAAAGATATGCATGAAAAGGTTGATACTCAATCGACTTTTTCAAAAATAGATGAGTTGGAAAGACTTTGGCTTAGAAGAAATCAAAAGAAGCAAATAAAAGAACCAACAACAGAAGAAGAAGCTGAAAAATATGCAGATTATGAATTGGAATTGGAAGATAGTATTGACGAAGTCGATGACCTTATAAAAAGACATGAAGCTACGACTGTAAATTTTGATAAGACATTTTTACCTCAAAATGTAAAAGACTATTATAGAGATTCTTTGAGACAAATCGTAGAATATGAAAGACAATGTTTTGAGAAGTTAGATGATTCTGAAGAGAGTTTACTTGCATTAAAAGGAGCTGTTGAAAATTTTGAACAGACAATGAGAACTATTTTAGAGTATGCAAGTACTCAAACTATTGATATAGCAAAAGCTGCAAATATAAATGAATATTGTGATATAATTACTGGTGTATATTTTGGAACAGTACCTGTAAGAATTTTGAGAAGAGTAAATAATTTTATGCTTGAAAAATTTGATGAGGTACAAGAACCTGAGCCAGAGACAATTGATTTTGTAAATCTTCAAGGTGAAGCATTGAGAATGATTGATAATGCTATCGCTACAAATGATTATTCTGTTTTACCTCTTGCTATGGAAAAACTAAAACATGGTGTTGCTGGAGTTTTGAAAATATGTAAAGAGCGTGAAGAAGCAGAAAAAGCAAAAGAAACAGCAGAAACAGGAAATACAATATTATGTATAAAATGTGGTACTTTAAATCCTGCAACTGCTTCTCATTGTTCAAAATGTAATGCTTCTTTAGCGTTTGCAAAAACAATGATGGCTCAAGAAAATCCATCTGAAGGTAGTTTGTTAAATATAAGCCAAGATGGTACTGGTTCATCTGAAATTCCAAATGAAAATATTAAAAAAATTGAAGAATTGATCAATAATTTGAATTTCTTAGCTCAAAATCCAAGTTCTCCAGCATATCAAGAATTTACAGTTAGTGATACCATAGAACCAATATTGCAAGAAGCAAAAAAGGTTTTGTCATTTATGGATTCAAGACCAAAAGAAGTAGAAGATGAGATAGACCCAAAGCCATTTATTGAGGCAACTCAAAAATTTGCAGAGGGATTGGAGACAATTCTTGAATTTGATAGAGATAGAGATCTTTCAAAGGCAACAAGAGGAAATGACATAGTTCATGAGGCTTTTGAGGAATTTAAACAAATTAGAATGATGGCACAAGCTATGTAAATTTTGCATAAAATAAAAGATCCAGTAGAGTATTAATCTACTGGATTTTTTTATATATGTTTATTTTGTGTTTTGCTACCTTTTTCAATTCAAAAGTATAATATAGGGTTTTTGTAGTTTTTATAAAAAAAGTTTGACTTTTGTTTTTGTTTTTGTTATAATATTTCGAGTTATAAAAATATTTGTATAATATTTTTGATAGCTTAAGCGGGACGTAGCGCAGTTTGGTAGCGCACAGCGTTCGGGACGCTGGAGTCGAAGGTTCAAATCCTTTCGTCCCGATATATGTAATTGGTGCTCATAATTTATGAGCACCTTTTTAGTGATAAATATGTTGTGGAGTTGTAATGCTTACAGATATTTTTGATTATAATTTACCAGAAGAATTGATTGCCCAGCAACCTCTTGAAAATAGAAGTGATTCAAGGTTATTTTTTGTAAATAGAGAAAAAGATTTATTTGAACATCATAGATTTTATGAAATTATTGATTTAATTCCTAAGGGTTCACTTCTTGTCATGAATAATAGTAGGGTAATTCCTGCACGAGTTATTTGTAAAAAAGATAATGGAGTTAATATTGAAGTTTTTTTGATAAGAAGGACTATTGACAATGAATGGCAGTGTTTGATGAAACCTGCAAAGAGAACTAAAGAAGGTACAGTATTAACTGCTGGAGATGGGGCATTTAAAGTTATTGTCAAAAGAAAAACAAAAGAGGGATTTGTTTTTGCAGATATTTTGACAAGCGGAGATTTCTGGCAAGTTTTGGAAAAAGAAGGACAAATACCATTACCACCATATATCAAGGCTGAATTGCAGGATTCAGAGAGATACCAAACTGTTTATTCAGACCATCTTGAAAAAGGTTCTGTTGCAGCTCCTACTGCTGGGTTGCATTTTACAAATGATTTGATAAATAAATTATCTGAAAGGGATATTGATCATACTTTTGTTACTCTTCATGTTGGTCCAGGCACATTTAGACCTGTAAAAACAGAAAATATAGAAGATCATAAAATGGACATTGAATTTTATCACATTTCTGAAGATTCTGTTTCTAAGATAGAAAAGGCGATGGCTGAAAAAAGAAAAATAATAGCGGTTGGAACAACTTCTGTAAGAACTCTTGAATCGGCTTGGGGTGAAAATGGAAAATGTATTTCGAGATGTGGAAGCACTGATATTTTTATTTATCCAGGTTATAAATTTAAAACTATAGATGGTCTTATTACAAATTTTCATCTTCCTAAATCAACTCTTATAATGCTTGTCTGTGCATTTGCAGGTACAGAACGGATAATGAATGCCTATAAAGAGGCAGTTGAAAAAAAATATAGAATGTATAGCTTAGGCGATGCAATGATGATATTATAATTATTTCAAGGAGAAAAAATGAAAAAAGGAAATCTTTTTGTTTATTCTGGACCATCTGGGGTTGGAAAAGGAACTATTCTTGATAAGATAATGCAGGAAGATTCTAATGTATATCGTTCAGTATCAGCTACTACGCGTTCGCCACGTCCTGGTGAAGTTCATGGTGTTCATTATTATTTTATTACTGAAGAAGAATTTTCGGATTATATAGGCAAAAACGAATTTCTTGAGTATGTCAAAACTTATAATACATCTTATGGTACTTTAAAAAAAGATGTTGAAGATAAATTAGCTGAAGGAAAAGATGTTTTCCTTGAAATAGATGTAAAAGGAGCTTTGAATTTAAAGTCTTCAGGTGTGCAAGCAGTTTATATATTTGTTGCTCCTGTTGATATATCTATTTTAAGAGAGCGTCTTGTAAATAGAGGTACTGAAACTCCCGAAAAGATAGAACAAAGACTTTCTATTTCTTCTTGGGAATTGTCTAAGGCTAAAGAATATGATTATCTTCTGATAAATGACGATTTAGATAAGGCTTGTGATGAATTGAAAACTATTATAAAAGCCTCTCGTTTATTGATCAGAAATTTTGATTTATCTAAATACAAATGGTAATATTTTTATTTTAAGGAGATTAGGTTATTATGTTGATCGATCCAAGTCTTGAAGTCCTTTTGACTAAAGCAGATAGTAAATTCAGTATTGTTTCAATGGTTTCAAAACGAGTTAGACAATTAAATGCTGGCTGGGAACCACTTATTAAAGTAGGGGATTTAAAGCCAGTAGGTATAGCTTTGAAAGAGATTGCAGAAGACAAAATAGTTATGAGAAGAGATAATACACCTAAAGAGGCAAATATTTCAGAATCTACAGAGATAACTGAGAGTGAACAAGAGTGATTTTTAAGCATAAATATTTGATTTCTGCCATATTTTTTTTATTATGTTTTTTTGTTTTTTCTCTTTCTGTAAATGCAAAAGCGAGTAAATATGGTGGTGTTGCTGTTTTTTCTTTTTTAAACAGGATTGATTCATTAGATCCTACAGTTTCTGATAACTTAAATTCTTTGCAAATTTATTCTGGTATTTTTGAGGGACTTGTTAAATTTAATCCTGAAACTTCTAAAATAGAGCCAAGCCTTGCAAGAAAATGGATCACATCTGATTATAAAGTGTGGACATTTTTTTTACAAAAAAATATTAAATTTCATGATGGTACAGATTTTACATCTGAAGCTGTAAAATTTAATTTTGAGCATATACTTTTAAATAGCAAAAAAAATTATACATCTAATTATAGATTTTATAAAAACATTTTTGGAAATAATGGAGAGTATATTAAAAGTATAGATACTCCAGAAAGATATAAAATAAGAATTACTCTTGCGTATCCCGATGTTCTTTTTTTGTATAAGTTGGCAATGCCAGAATTATCTATTCAGAGTCCAGTAGCACTGAAAAAAGTTCTTATTGGTGATACATATAAACCTGTTGGAACTGGACCTTTTTATTTTTCTGAATGGAGAAGAAGTGGAAGGATAATATTAAATAAAAATATTAATTACAATGATACTGTGTATTTGGATAGAGTGATTTTTGAGCCATATTCAGATGTTGATTACTGCATTAGACAGATGTTGAGAGGAGTGACAGATATATCATCATCTGGAATGTCAAAGAAAGATTTTGAAAAGAAAAATTTAGAAACTAATTTTTCTTTTTTAAATTCTCCATCAGATAGTTTGTTTTTTTTATTGTTAAATCCAGAAAGAAAAGAATTTGAAAATAGTTCAGCAAGACGTGCTGTAAGTTATTTAATTGATAAAAAAGATTTGGCTAAAGAATATAATGGGGTGGAAGCATATTCTTTTTTGACTCCGTCAATGTTTGGATATACAAAAAAGAATTTTTCTTATAATACTGATGATATAACTTCTTTTTTGTCTTCAATAGAGTCTGATAGGGTTTTTACTTTGATTTATCCTGAAGATAATTTTTTTGATTTAAAATCTGTTGAAAATCTTGCTATTAAAATTCAAAAGTATTTAAGGGCTGGAGGAGTAAAAGTAATATTAAAAAAGTTATCTTACGATGAGTATATTTCTGCTCTATTAAATAAAAGTTATGATATAGCTTTTTGGGGAGAAAGAGATATTTATGGAAGTCCTGATATTTATTTGCCATTGATTTATTCTGTAAGAGTTTTTAAAAAAATGACAGGTAAATATTCTGAATGGACTTATGAATTTGATTCTTTAATAAAAAAGGTTAGGTCAGAAGTAAATCCAAATAAAAGAAAAAATGTATATTTATCTATAGATAATCTTTTATCAGATAATATGCCTTCTATTCCATTGTTTTATAAAAATAACACAGTTGTATATTCAGATAGAGTTAATAATTTAGTATATACTCCTTCTGGAACTATTATATTGAGAAATATTTGGGTTACAAATTAGTTATTAGCTTAAAAAGGAGCTTTCTGTAGTGGATACAAAAAATATAATTACAGTAATTATAATAATTTTGGTTGTTGGAGTTGTTGGATTTTTTTGTTTAAAAATGGGAGAAGATAAAGATACGAGAACTCCATCATCTTATAGACCATTTGGTGTTTCAGGAACTAATCCTGGACAGATGAAAGCTCCTATGGGAGTAGCCCTTGATTCTTCTGGAAATATATATGTAGCAGATACTGGAAATAATAGAGTTCAGGTATATGATTCAAAAACTTTGAAATTAAATTATTCTTGGGGAGAGGTTGGAAGCGATGTAGGACAATTTGATAAACCTTCAGCTCTCATTTTTTCAAAGGATGGTGAATTATTTGTTCTTGATAGACAGAATAATAGAATTCAAAGATTTGCTTCGGATGGAAAATTTATTGGAGAAATAGGTTCTTTAGGTCAAGAAACAGGACAACTTGCTTATCCTAAAGGAATTTTTATTGATAAGGATAATTTTTTATATGTAGCAGATACTGAAAATAATAGGATTCAGAAATTCACTCATGACGGCAATTTTGTTTTTACTTTTGGGGAGTTTGGAACAGGCTCTGGTTTTTTTAATCATCCAGAAGGTGTTGCTGTAGATTCTGTTGGAAATATATATGTAGCAGATACAGGAAATAGTAGAATTCAAAAATTTAATGCTGAGGGGCAATTTATAACACTGTGGGGAATAAAAGGTACTGCAAGAGGAGAATTTATGACCCCTTCTGCTATTGATGTGTATTTCAAAGAAGAACAAGAATTTATATATGTAGTTGATTCTTCTAATTGTACTGTTTCAAAATATACCTCAGGAGGAGAACAAAAAAGCGTTTGGGGAAGTAAAGGAAGTGCTGATAATCAGTTATATGCTCCAGGCTCTATTTTCATTACAAAAGATGAGGACATTTATTTAGCAGATTCAGGAAATGATAGAATTGTCAAAATGTCATATTGGAATATGCCAGAGAATATTAAATTACCTGATAATACTGTGGATAAGACTAAATCAAATGATAAAAAGTCAGAAGATGAAAATTCTCTTAATTCAACACTTACTCCTCAAGTAGATGTTAAGCCTGATGAACAGCCTCCAGAAAAAGTAGAAGTTAAGTCAAAATCTGTGAAAGATACAGATAAAAAAGTGGAAACAAAGAAAACGACTTCTGCAAATAAACCAGCAAATGCTAATAATAACAATAAAGGTAATACAAATGTAGTACCTGTTCCGTCAGCTCCTATAAAAAATGACGGAAGTTTTGAAGATGATTTTGATGATGAAGAAGAAAATAATTCAAATTCTTTTTCTGCACCATCAAAACCAAAGTTTAATCCTAAAAATCAAGAATCTGTAAATTTTTAAAAAATATATTATATTTTTCTTGCATTTATAGATTAAATATATTATAATAATAAGAATTTGTAATTTTAAAATAATTGGAATATGTATTCATAAGAAAATTTATTCGAATTTATTCTTTATTTTCATATATGAATACATATTTTTAAATAGCATAAAGCACAACTAATGATTGAGCTTGAATAAGGAGTTTTTTATAATGGATAAAAAAAGATATTTGTTTACTTCTGAATCTGTTACAGAAGGACATCCAGATAAAGTAGCCGATCAGATTTCTGATGCAATACTTGATGATATTTTGTCAAAAGACCCAATGGGTAGAGTTGCTGTAGAATCATTCGTACATACAGGGTGTGTACATGTTGCTGGTCAAATTTCAACACATTGTTATTCAGATATTCAGAAACTTGTCAGAAAAGTAGTCAAAGACATCGGCTATAATGAATCTGAAGTAGGTTTTGATGCAGATACTTGTGCTGTTCTTGTATCTCTTGATGAGCAGTCTCCAGATATTGCTATGGGTGTTGATAAGTCTATTGAAGAAAAAAATGGACAACTTGAAGATCAACTTGGTGCTGGTGATCAGGGTATGATGTTTGGTTATGCTTGTAACGAAACAGAAGAGCTTATGCCTCTTCCTATATCTCTTGCTCATAAGCTCTGCAAAAAGCTTTCATATGTAAGAAAAGCTCTTATTCTTCCTTTCTTGAGACCTGATGGAAAAGCTCAAGTTACTGTAGAGTATGAAGATGGTAAGCCAGTCAGAATTGATACTATCGTTATTTCAACACAGCACAAAGATAATGTTGATCTTGCAACAATAAGAGAGGGAGTTATCGAGAAAGTTATTAAAGAAGTAATTCCTGAAAATTATATTGATGAAAACACAAAAATTTATGTAAATCCAACAGGAAGATTTGTTCTTGGTGGTCCTATTGCTGATACTGGTTTGACAGGTAGAAAGATAATTGTTGATACTTATGGTGGTATGGGAAGACATGGTGGCGGTGCTTTCTCAGGAAAAGATCCTACAAAGGTTGACAGATCTGCTTCTTATGCTGCTCGTTATGTCGCAAAAAATATAGTAGCTGCTGGACTTGCAGATAGATGTGAAGTTGCTGTAGCATATGCTATAGGAGTTGCAAGACCTGTAAGTATTAATGTTGAAACTTTTGGAACGGCTCATGTTGATGAAAAAGTTATCCTTGATTTAATCAAGAAACACTTTGAATTGACACCTGGTTGGATCATCAGTCATTTAGAGCTTCGCAGACCTATTTATAGACAAGTAGCTTCTTATGGTCATTTTGGAAGACTTGATCTTGATTTACCATGGGAAAAGACAGACAAGGCTGAAATTTTGAAAAAAGAAGCTTTTGGAAAGTAACTTTTTTAGGCTTTTATTGAAATCAATTTTTGAGTTTTGCTAATTATTATATTAAATATATGCTTATTCAAAAATTGATTTCTCTTATTACTAAATTTGCGTTGGGAACTTGTTTATTTTTTAGAAATTGTTCATGTGGAGATTAAATTATGGCTGTAAATGTTCAAAGATATGCCACAAAATGCCCAGATTGCGGAGTTGTTCTGTTTTATACACCGAGTAAGTCAAAATCTGGTTTTTGTCCTTTTTGTAGAAAGTTTTTTTTTGCAAGCAAACATGAACATCCTAACATGATAAATGAGAGAGATATTCCTAAATGTATTTCTTGCTATGCAAAGCGAAAAAAAGTAGCATTAGTCCCTTTAAGTGGTTTTGATTATAAATGTCCTGAATGTAGTACGAAATATAATTATGTCCAACAGGAACCATTTATGTCTCCAATGCCTGATCTTATTTATCCTTTTAGAGTAAGTAGAAAATTGGCAGCTAAACTTATGGCTACTTGGCTTATGAATAATGATGATGTTCCAGATGATGCCCTAAGTGAAT
>CADAWZ010000087.1 GCA_902791745.1 uncultured bacterium | reverse complement strand
TGATTTTTACATTTTTAAACACTTGTCTAAATTCATGAATAATTTTAATCAGAATATGCAAGTCCACCTATTTTCCAACATTGCCGGTTGAAAAACAATTTTATCTTTGATACGGAAACAAAACCCAAACGATATGAGACGTACCGACATAACATCAATTCTGATAGCAACAGCTGCTTTGCTGTTCTCCTCTTGCGTCCAGGAGGATAGGTATAGTGTTGTATCCTATGATCAGGAGACAAAGACCATATTTAATATAACGGTTACCCGTAATACAAAGACCAAGTCTCATGCTGAGGGTACTAAGGCCAATATAACAGGGAACGATAACGACACCAAGACTGTATCTGATTACAGTATTGACGTAACCCATGCGAATATGGATTCCAAGATCGCTTTCGGTCTGGTAGGTATTGACAATGAGAAGAAGGATTTCATAGTTGACAATTGTCCCATATATGAGACAGGTGGTGTCAGAACCGCAAATCTGATCACATCCAGTCTTTCGAGCGGTTCAGTAAAAGTCAGCGCTTATTATCCCCATGTAAGTAGCGTGAGTTATCACAAAGATGGCTCATACGCCATATCTTTCACACCCAATGATATTAAAAAAGGCCCGTTGGCCTCAAATGCTGTTGACATGAGATGTGACCAGGATTTCGAGACGGTCAATCTTCAGTTCCATCACATCTCCAACAGCGTTGGTTTTAAAGTTTGCGACATTACCGATGACGAGCAGCTCAAGGGACTGATGCATGTCCGCAAGGTTGTGCTTCACGGTATGCCTGCTGAAGGATTGTTTGTAGTAGACGGCGAAGACAGCCGTTGGGTTCCGAATGCCAAGCATCAGGATATCGTATTCTATGAGGGCGATGACCTGGTAAAATGCGGTGTTGAGAATGCTGATTACATGGCAGCCGGAAAACTGTCCACGGAGAGGGCTGATTGCAATCACGTCTTCGTGATACCGGAGGAGTTGAAGGACGGAAAGCATTTTGTTGAGGTTGTATTTGACGTTGATCCGTTCGAATATGAAGGAACAAAGTATCGTGGTGCCAAGGGACAGACCCAGATAATCCAATTTTGGGAGCAGATCCAAAACCACATGAAGACCCATTTGCAGATATTGCTCAAATCACTCCACAGGCACAAGAAAAACCACAAAGTCCAGTTGCTGAAGCTATTGCGAACATAGCTGGTTCACAAGATTCACAAACACAACAAAGCGGTATTGGAAGTACTGTTAGAAATTCACTTGGTGGACTAAATTCAGAGTCAATGCAAGATATGTCAACAAGAGCTGCTTCTGCTTCAAAAAAAGCAAATACACATAAAAAGCCACAGAATGCAAAGCCACAAGGCACAAAACCTAACCAAGCAAAACCACAAAATGCAAAACCTAATCAAGAAAAGCCACAAAGTGCTTGGCAGGGAATAGTTAATATTTATCATGGAGTAAGTAATGCTGTTAACACTGTAAGTGATGTCTATCATGGTGTTGCTGATACTGTTAGCACAGTATCTCATGCTGTCATTGATCCTATTGCAGATGTTGCCTCTATACTTGAAGAGACAACAACTGTTCATGGAATTACACATCCAGAGACACATCACCACGAATATCAACATAATCCTGATGGCAGTATAACAGTTAAACCTAAAAAGTAAATTTGGTTCTTGGCTTTATAAAAAATTACATTAAGTTTGGCTGACTTATATATTACAGCCTTATATATTATAAAAATGGAGGTAGAAATAATGAACATTTCTTCTGGAACTATAGCTTCAACGATAAGCAACATTTGTATAAATGAAGCAACAGCAAACAATACACATGTTATAAATGGTGGTGGAATTACTGGAGGACCTGTTACTGTAGTTGATCATCAAGGAGTATTAGAAGATTATGGTCAGTGTGTTTATGATTCAACACATGTAAGTCCACAAGCACAGGAAAAACCACAAAATCCTATTGCTGAGGCTATTGCAAACATAGCTGGTTCACAGGCACAGGATTCAAAACCAAACGGTGTTGGAAATGCTATTGCAGCTGGGTTGGGTTTAATAAATGTTCAAAATTTGATGAATGAACAAACTTCGAATTCTCTACAAGGTATATATCATCATCCTATGACTGCTGAAAAATAAATAATAAAATAATCGTGGAATAAAAATACTTTGGGGCTGTGAGAAAAAATTCCTATAAAAAAATAAAAGTAATTTCACAGCTCCAGAATTTTTAAGAAAGTAAATTGAGGTGGATTATGGCGGTAGAAGCTTATAATTATCAAACTTGGAAACAGATGGAAATTAATGATTATTCATTTCGTAATTGGGACGATGAAGATTTAAAGAAAAATTCATCTGCTAAATCAACTAAAGAAAGTTTTTTTAAAAAATTTTACAATAATTCAAAAGATTCTGTAAAAAATATGGTTGGTAAAGGCAAAGCAACATTTGAAAAAATAAAAGAAAAAATAACAAATAACAAATTAGTACAATGGGGAATGAATAATAAATATATAAATGCAGGTGCTAAATTTTTAAACATAGGTCTTAAAATTGCAGGACGTGTTATTGATGCAAAAAATGGTTTGGAAAAGGGAGAAGAAGTTTCTGATCTAAGAACTACGCAGGCAGATAGAATACATGGAAAAGACAATATAAGAGATGAGGCTATTAAAAAAGGAGCCAAAATAGGCGGAGTTGTTGGTTCAGTTCTTGGAGGATTAACTAAATTAACTCCTTATGGGTTCTTTACTTTGGCAACAGGATATGATCCTATTACTGATGCAACAGGATATGCTGGAGCAGAAGCAGGGGCTGCTGCGGGTGAAGTCATTGCTGTTACAACAGAAGAAATTGCTAAAAAGGGAATTTCTGGGTATTATGACGAGATGATAAATTATTATTCTCACTGGTTTGACTAATTATTCTATTTTATTTTTAAAAACTTGGGTTGTGAAAAAAGTCAATGTTTTTTTCACAGTCCAAATTTTATACTCTCATCAAAAAAAAGATACTTCATTTATAAATATAAAAAATGCAAAATAAAGGATTTACGCTTGTAGAAACATTAGTATCGATATTAATATTTGGAATATTGAGTATATTGATGTTTCAAATGACTTCAAGATTTTTTCAATTATTTACAATTTCATCTTCAAAACAGTCAGTAAATAGTTCTTTTATAAAAGCATATAAAGAAATGCAAAAAGACCTTAGTATTACTGATTCAAGATATGTTTATTCTTACAAGATTTATCTAAAAAATATAAAAACAAGATGGATATTATTTCCAGTTCCAACAAATAAAAATGGATTGATTAGTGGTGAAGGTAATAAATTTAATTGGCAAAGAATTTATTTTTATTATCTAAATTGTACAAATTCAAATTGTAATGAATGTAAAAACAAAAACTATTCTGTAAGTAAAGAAAAATATTTAGAAAATGAAAAATATAAATTTTGTTCAGATAAAAATTTAATCCGATTGATTTATGATTATACAGCTTATAATGATTCAGTATTTTTTCCTATGGCACTTTCAGAAATTGGCAAAAATATTTCCTCTTATACATTGTCTATAGATAGTAATTCATTTCCAAGTGAGTTTGAATATGAAATCAAGGGATATAATAAAATTCCTATTATAAGATTTGTTGAAAAAAAGATTATAGCAAAAGATATATTTGATATGGATATAACAACAAATTCAAGCAATGTAAATGTAAAAATACTTACAGTTCGAAAAGATGACATAAAAAAAGAATTAAATTATGGAACTGCAGATTTTACAAAATCACCTGCTTCAAGGTTTGTTGAACAAATAGAATTTACAACAACTTCAAAAAATAATAATTAAAAAGAGATTTGAAATTTATGAAAAACAAAAAAAAAGGCGTTTTACTAATATATGTTTTATCAGTATCTGTTTTGATATGTATATTTTTATTGACAGCTGTTGGTAATATGAATAATAGTTTTTTCCTAACGAAAAGATTTACAGGTGAAAATAGGGCATATTGGGCTGCTCAATCTGGAATTCAATATTGTGCGTATAAATTGAAATCAGATTTGGGATGGCCTTTTTTTAATGCACAAAGTAGTGATAACAATAAAACAGGGACTGAAATTTTTGGAAAGTTTAAGGTAACAACTTCTAAAGAAGATGGGGGAAATGGATATTATATTTATGGAAAGTCTTCTGAAGATGAGGAAGAATTTTGTATATATTTTTCAAAAAGAGAAGATTCTATTTTAGGTTCAGAGGATATATCTATAGTACCAAGTAACTTTCCTTCCGAGCCAAAGAATTTGTCCTATTGTTCTTATACTTGTATGCAAGAAAGCGATATAAAAAATTTTAATAATACTTCAACTATTTCAAATCCTCAAAATAAAAAAATTAGCCCTTTTGTAGAAAATGAAGAAAATAAAAAAGTTATTGAAAAAAATATAATTGTTAGTAAATCACCTGTTGAATATAAAACAATAGTTAGTTCTCTTGGAATATATATAGTCTCTGATGGAAGATGTGGACCTTATAGAAGTGTAATTGAAACAATGTTTGTGGCAGATAATGGAAATAGTTTTGGTGCTGGAATATATGCAGGGGGAAATATTGATTTAATACTTTCTGGTAATGACTCTTCATTTAAAGTTTCAAATGGTTCAAATTCAAAACCAGAAATTTATTGTAAGGGAGATATAAATATATATAGAAATAATAAGGCTAATAGTGATTCTGATTATTCTTTTCCAACTTCTATTGGGAATGGTCAAATTTATTTTGGCAAAGGATTTAATATAATAGATAGAACTGACGAAGGAAAAAGTTTAACTACTAAAAGAACAACAATAAATGATTTTAAAAGAGAGTATGGTATAAATCTTGAAAAATATCCAACTTCTAAAGAGGATTTATTTCCTAAAATAAAATGGTCAAATGTTGAAAAAATAAAAGAAAATCAAGAAAATAAAAAAGAAGAAGATGGAAGTGATAGGGTTGAAGTGATAAAAAGTGGAAGTTATGTGGCTATATTTGAAAGTGATGGAGAAAAACCTGGATTTACACTTTGTAGATTAGATAAAAATTATATGAAAAGAGATGGAAAATTTTCAAGTGATCAATTTAAAATAGATTTAGAAACCGCCAAAGAAAATAGAGAAATTGCCAAAGCAAGGATTAAAGAACAATATACAGAAGTACAGAAAGACGAACATGGAAATGTAATAGGAAGTGTATTTAAAGAACCTGGTCCAACTCTCTATGCTAAAAAAAATACAGATAGAGGATTAATAGAAGAATTTCTTAAAAATATAAATGGTCTTGCCACAGATGAAGAAGCAAGAAGAGATATTTTAGCATCAAATGGTGAAGAATCAAAAATTTTTTCAATAGATACTGTTAATATTGATGACAAATTAACTCCTATAATAACATTAAAAAAATCAGTAAAAACATTGCCTTTTCAGAATATGGCAAATTTAGAGGATAGAGAATATTTTAATTTATTTACATTGACAAAAAATAATAATAAAAATGATTTTGATATAGATGAAACTACTTCAACCGATTTAATTTTTAAAGATAAAACAAATGGAATTTCTGAAAGACAACTATTGTTATTGGCTAATGATGAAAAAGAAGAAGATAGTTTGATTCCAAATGCAGATACAACAATGCTATATACAGAGGGCTATGTGTCAATAAATGGTAAATTATCTGGAACTGGGCAAATATTGTCATCTGGAAGTATTTATTTTAAAGCTGGCAGTCAATTAAATACAGCTAAATCATATACAGCTTATGTTCCAACTAATACGAGTTATGGTCCTCCTGTTCTTAAAAAAACGATAACAATACCGAGTAGTAAACTTGCATTGTATTCTAAAGGTACAATACAAATGGGAAATCCTGAAGGAAAGGGAAATTTAACAGCTCTATATGAAAAATTAAAAGAGGTTTTTAAAGAAAAATCTTCAAGAACATATACAAATCTTATATACAATGCGTTAAATACAGAAGTAGAAATAACTAAAGAAGATAAAAAAAGAGTTTCTATAGATTTTGATGATGAAAAAATATTGTTAAAAGATTGTATGACAAAATATTATGGATATACATTGACAGAATCAAAAAATTTTTTAGAAAATATCGTAAGAAAAAATGCTTATATGACGATGGATAAAAAAGGAAATATTTATTATAATATGCCTAAAGATACAAAAAATATAAAAATTGAATGTCAATCTCCTTCAAGTTTTAGTGGTGTTATATATGCTTGTGGTGGATTTAAATGTAATGCTGAATATAATGATATAATAATAAATGGAGTTTTGGTTACTTATGGTTCTGAACCAACTTATATTCCTGGAAATGGTAAAGGGTTGAATAAAAATGAACTTCTCGATATAAAAACTTATGGGGGAATAGAAATTGAGAATTGTAACAATTTTGCTGTTGTATATACTTCAAGTGATTTAAATTCATTTATGAAATTATGTGGAGAAGAAAAACCTGTAAATTTAACAAAAATTTATTACAATGAATTATAAAAAAATAAATTTATAGCTTTTTATACACTCCAAAAAAGGAAAAGTTACTGATTTTTAAAAAATAAAAAAATGTATATATCGTGAAGATTGTGGAGGAATTTATGAAAAGAATTCTTCTTTCAGTAATTCCGATAAAAAATGGTAACTGTGATTCTATTGTTGAGTTTGTTAAAAAGCAATATTAAGGCATTGATTTTATTGAGGTCAATTATGTAAATATAAGAGACCTTAAAAATGTTAAAAATTGTATTGGTTGTGATTCTTGTAAGAAGACTAAAAAATGTATTCACAACGATGATATAGTCGAAGTTTTGAATAAAATTTATGAAGCAGATAGTATTGCTTTCATATTGCCAATTTATTTTAATTATCCTCCTGCAACTATAAAAATGCTTATAGACAGATTGTATGTATTTTTTGATCCTTCAAAAGGTTTTGATGTTTCAAAAGACAAGACTAAGAAAATGCTTGTTGCTTTTTCTTTTGGAAGTGGTCCAGTTGACGAATATGACAAGGTGGCAAATACAACTGCATTTAACTTTATGGTAGTAGGCGTAAATGAACATAAAACAGTAATGCTTGGAAATCAAAATGACAAAAAGGCATTTTCTGAAAAAGTTGCAAATGATTCTGAATTTGCTGATAAAATGAAAAAACTTTTTGATTGGTTAGCTGAATAGTATGAGTTATTAATAAAACCTTCTGTTTTACAATTTGAGCAAAATAGAAGGTTTTTTATTAATAATATTGTTTTTGAGGTTACAATATGGATAAAGAAAAAGATAATAAAAATAAGAACAAACTTTATATTATTATTTGGATTATTATTTTAATTGTATTTTGTTTTCTTGTATGTTCTGAAAAAAATCTTATTGGTTTTCAGGTAAAAAAAATATTGGCAGAAAATGGAAATGTAGATGCTCAAAATTTGCTTGGTTATATGTATTCTACAGGTGATGTTGTAGAGAAAGATTATATAGAAGCCTTTAAATGGTATAGTAAAGCAGCAGAAAAAGGAAATCCAAAGGCTCAATGGTCTTTAGGTCTTATGTATTATAATGGCGATGGAGTAGAGAAAGATTATGTAAAGGCTTTTGAATATTACAAAAAATCTGCTGAAAATGGAAATGCTTCTGCACAAGGTAATCTTGCCGATGTCTATGACAGAGGTGAAGGAGTAAAGCAAGACAAAAAAGAGGCTATTAAGTGGTATACAAAATCTGCTGAAAATGGAAATGCACAGTCTCAGTATTTTCTTGCTTATAAATATTATATCGGAGATGGTGTTGAAAAAGATTATACAGAAGCTGTAAAATGGTATACAAAATCGGCAAATCAGGGATATTCAGATGCTCAATTAAATCTCGGTCTTTCATATTATGAGGGTACAGGTGTTACAAAAGATATAGATGAGGCTGTAAAGTGGTTTAAAAAATCTGCAGATCAAGGAAATGCACAAGCACAGTTTAATCTTGCTACAATGTACTATACAGGTATGTTTGTGAAACAAGATAAAAAAGAAGCTATTAAGTGGTATAAAAAAGCAGCTGAACAAGGATTTGACGATGCACAATTTAATATGGGATGGTTATATGTTCAAGGAATTGATGTACAACAAGATTATGATGAGGCATTTAGATTGTTTTTGTTATTAGCTCAAAAAAATAATCAATTTGGTCAAAATGCTTTAGGTAATATGTATAGAAATGGATATAGTGTAAAACAAAATTATTTAGAGGCTTTAAAGTGGTTTAAAAAATCTGCTGAATGGAGAAGGTGTTGAGAAGAATTATAACGAAGCCTTTAAATGGTTTAAACAGTCGGCAGAACATGGAGAGGCATTGGGACAGAAAAATTTTGCAGATATGTATTATAATGGCGAAGGTATAAAGCAAAATAAACAAGAAGCTATAAAATGGTACAAAAAATCGGCAGAGCAGGGAAGTGCAAAAGCACAATGTAATCTTGGTTATATGTATGAAAGTGGCGATGGTGTCACAATAGACAAGGAAGAAGCGAAAAAGTGGTATAAAAAATCTGCAGATCAGGGAAATGAAGATGCTAAAAAAGCATTAAATAGATTGTAAACAAACAAAAAAACTCTCATTAAAGAAAATGAGAGTTTTTTTTATCCCTATTTGGGAGTGTGAAAAAAGACTTTTTTCACAACCTCTTTTTTCACTCTAATCTAATCATACATTGTTTTTGGAGGAGTAATTATGTTTTCTTTTTTGCCATTGAAAG
>CADAWZ010000086.1 GCA_902791745.1 uncultured bacterium | reverse complement strand
TCTGCTGTTTTGTAATCACCTACTTGATCATGAGCATACCAATACATGCCCTCTCTTTCGCTACCAGTTCTTTCATAAGTGGCAAAATTGAAATATCCTTCAGATGTTAAATTACAATTTGTTGTCATTTGTAGTTCCGTTGTATTAAAACTTATATTGTCTTTGGCAACAAAATTTAGAGAAGCATCATTACTACCGTCAAGATTTTTCAATATTTGTATATATCCACCATCTACTTGTTGTCTTTTGGTAACATAGCCTGATTTTTCTTGTTGAAAATGTTCACTGTATTTACCTTTTGAGGAATTTATTATTTCCTTTACTTTCCTATCATCAAGTCCTAATGTATTTTTTAATAGATTTAAATATCGTTTTGTGTCGTAATTTGTATTTTCATCATCTTGGTTTACTTCATCATCTGTATATCCAGCAACACCAGCATAACGTGCTAAGTTTCCTAAAAGTCTTGCTCTTGTCATTCCAGCATAACTAATATTGAATCGACTGTTTTCTTTGCTGACATTTGCAACTCCATCTGGTACAAAAAAAGCTTCAAATGGTGAAGATGTATTTTCTGCACTTGGTTGGTAACGATATTCCCTTATAGCATCATTTATTTTACTTTTAAGATAGTTTTCATATAGTAGTTTTGTCATTTCATGGGCATTGTCAGCTTCCATTTCTCCATTAAAACGAGTAACCAACCAATTGAGGAAACCGCTCTCTTCTTCTCCTTGTTGTGTAAAATATTCGTCTGCAGAGCTAAAGTAGCTATCAAAAATGGAATTACAATCGTATTTACCATCACTGCAATCTACAAGATTGATTGGATTATCTTTTAAATTGTCGTATAATTCTACAAATTTTTCTCTTCCTAATAAGGTTATTGGTTCTATATATATTGTCTTAAAGTCTTCAGGAGTTAAATACATACTTTTCATAGTAGATATAATGGCTCTATATTCTACCTCTTGATAATTTCTAGGCATTTCAATAAAACAAAATGTACCTTGAGGAATAGATTTTCCTGCATTTGCATCTAATTGATCCTCAGGAAATTCAAAACTTACATTATCTGATGAAAATACATTGAGACCATATTTTATCAAGTTGGAATTTGTGTTTGAAGGTGATATGTCTTGTCCATTTATATTTGCACTATTTGCAAATATGGCTCCCTCATATATGTTTAGAGAACCTCCACCATCTTGATCTGGAACTCCTCCATCTCCTTGTATTGATACCTCTCCTCCTGATACAATACAAGCTCTTGTTGAATCACTTGCTTGTACGGTAAATGTGCTATTTACAGTTGCATCTATATTTCCGCCAACATACATGGCTGCTGAGGCAGTATGTGATTCTCCTGCTTGTAATGTTGCTTGAGTATTATTTGAGCCTCCCAATAAATTTGGATTGTAACTTAATTGATAAACAAGTTCTAATCCAACAGTAGAAGGACCAGATTTTCCTGCTGTCAGACAATACATTTCATGTAGAGGTAACCCTGTCATATTATGTTGGAACATTTTATTAAAATTATTTTGTAATGTTGTTTCATTTACAGATACAGAGTGCTTATCATTATATTTACTAAGTAATCTGTTTATGTAATAAATATTAAAGCTACTATCGCTTTCTGTATCAACACCTGTAACGAATTTGTTAGTTTGTGGTGGTATTGTTGGTATTGATTCTTCATGATATGTTATAGTATATCCAAGTTGTTGACCATTTATTGTTCCTCCAGCATGAGATAACAAACTAGTATTTGGCCATTGCGTACTTCTTATACATCCATCGGCAGCTATTGTATTGCCTGCTCTTGCTGCCCAGTATGATTTTATTTCCCAAATGGCTTTTTTGGTGACCATGACGCTTGACTGCATTCGGTATACACCAACCATCAAAAGCACACTGAGAATAACCATAATCACAAGAGTGCAGAAAAGGAGGATACCTCTTTGATTTTTAAACTTTTTCATGAAATCACTCCCTGTATTTCATTTTATCTTTCTTATTTTTAATTATATAACATTTTTTTTATTATTGCAATAAAAAACAGCAATTTTTGCTGTTTTTTAATATTTATATTATATTCTGTTAAATGCTTTGAATGAAGGTTTAGGTAATTCTGAATTTAAATTTGTATTGGTTCCACTTCCTGTGCCACTTCCACCACTGCCTCCTAAGCTCTCCGTCATTGCCTGCCAACCGCTTATGTATTTTTCTAAAACTTCGCCTGATATGTCAGGATCATAAGTTATTGTAAAATTTTTGATTCCATGGACTTCTAAGAAGCCATCTCCTGAACTTGTTTTTGTAGTTATTATAACTCCTGATAAATTGAAATTGAGATTATCAGAACCTACATTAATTCTAATTTTATCATGAGCATACAAAATGCCTCTAAAATTTGCACTTGAGTCTGTATCTGAAGTAAAAAGATGTGAGGCAGAAGCTTGATAAATTTTTATATCATCTTTTGCCCACATTGATACTAAGCTATCTCCTGAACTAACACCTGAACCTACACCTTCAAAAGTTATATCTTTTTCCTTTGCACGTAAACTTCCTTTTCCTATGATTGCTCCTTTTATGTGCATTTTATTTACAACGATTGAATTATCATCATTTGTACCATTTCCTAATTGAACTCTACCTCTGCGATCGTTTGCTGGAACAAAGCATTCTTCAGCTTGTTGTGCTAATTGATTTATTGCGTAATCATTATATATTTCGTCAGATTCGCCAGCTGTTTTTAAATAGTCTTGGTAAGTGCTTGAGAAATTTTCAGGATTTCTTTCAAAAACAGCAAAACTGAAAAAACTATCACGATCTTTAGATTCTAAATTGCCATTTACATTCATTGTCAAATATTCATTTGGAGCAGTTGGAGCTGAAAATGAAACATTCTGTCCTACAGTGTCTATTCTGCTTTTTAGGGTATTGTTGTCATTTGCTCTTAAAAGATAAAAATTAGCACCATTTTTATCCCTACAAGTGTTTATTACATAGGTATTAGAATTTAAAGGTAAGTTTATTGTTTCAGATTCAACTTTATTTTCTGAAATTACACCATTAGCTATTGCTTTTATCATTCCTGAATATGTTATAGAATTTATACTTGATGGAGATAATTTAGCTCTTGTAGCAAATGGAGTGTCATAACGGTCTTTATCAGGAAGAAAAACAGGTACATATTTTCCATCAAGTTCAGATAGTTTATCAAAAACTTGATTAAATTTACTTGCTACATATGCTTTTTGTGCATCAGTGCTATCTTCTTTTGTGTATGTATCACAATTTAACCAAGTTCTATAATTTGGATTTTTGTCCAGATATGATTCAAATTTGCCTATTTGAGATGTATCTGTTGTTTCAGCATTAGTGGGACAAATTGCATTTACAGCATTACATAATGCTTTAAATTCATTTTCTCTTAATCCACTTAAAGGTTTATTGGGATCGGTATGTGATGGCATTTCCATAAAAGCCCAAATACCAGAAGGTAAATCTATACCATTTAAATCTTTAAATGCATTATCATTTATAGCACTAATATTTCCATTTGGTTTTTGATAGACTGAAACACCATAATTTGTAAAATTAGAACTATCGCCTAATGGAATATTTGTATTATTTATTTTACAAGACCTACCTGCAAATACTGAACCGTTACCTATAGATAAACCACCTGATTTTTCCCAAGTTGGAGGTTGGTTGTTATGTTCACTATTTATTGTCACATTTCCACCTGATACTATACATCCTCTTGTTCCGTCTTTTTGTAATATAGTAAAATAATCTTTTACATTTATATCAAGATCGCCAGCTACATATAGAGCAGCTCCTACAAATGTAGCTTGTTCATTTGTCATTGTTTCGTTTGTTAAATTTGTGTCAAATGTCGTATTGGGAGCATAATTGACATTATATATAAATTCTGTTCCACATACAGTGGGACCGAATGATTTTCCGACTGTTAAACAATAGATTTCGCCGTTTTCAGCATCTGTTGAATCAAAATGTGATTGTAGAGAAGTGCTAAGTCCATAACATTTATTGTCAGAACTACCTGTTATATTATTTTTGTAATTTATAGTAAAATAGCTTTCAGAACTTGTATCTTCTCCCTTTACTACTCCATCTTCTAATTTTATTGTATATCCTCCATAGTTTGCATTTTCATGAAATGGAATATCAGAACTATTTGGAAAATTTTTTGAATCAATACAACTGTCGGCTGCAACATTATTTCCTGCTATTGCTGCCCAATATGATTTTACATCCCACATCACTCTTTTTGTTACCAATAAACTCGATTGTGTGCGATGTACTACAACCATTAAGAAAACGCTGAGTATAACCAATATTGCAAGAGTACAAAACAGAATCATGCCTCTATTTTTTTTCATAGAATTTTACCTTACCTAAATTGTTTATTTTACATAATTATATAATATTTTTATAAAAAAAGCAATAAAAATAATGTGAAAAATAAAAAATTGCTGTAACAAAAATTAGTTATTTTTTGGAGTACTTATCCAAGAAAGAGGTTCAATATATTTTCTTACTTCATCATCATAGGAATTTGCTATAGTAAAATTTGTCAATTGATGAGCTGTGCCAAATTCAAAATGTCGTTCCGCATCTGAAATCCTCAAAAGGGTCAAATCAAATCGTATTTGTTCATCATTTTTATCTATTCTTAAATCAACTATATTTTTTTCAATTAAAGAAGGTTGTCTTATTTCATTGTTAATAGGATCTTCAAGTATTGCTCTAACATGTGTATCAATTTCGATTTTAAATTTTTGTTGAGCATTAAATAAGTGTTCGTTTGGATCATTACTTGTAGGGTTGTGATTTATGTCATATTGATATTCTAAATTACATTCATATGTAGTTGGAAATACATATCTATAAATCGATTTATGAGGACAATAATTAAAACCACTACAATGATTTGTCTCGTGATAAAGGAGGTATACTACACAAGTATTATAAATTAGAAAAGGTTTTGGAAAATTGACTATTGTCCCTGGTGGCTCTGCTATAAGTGATTCGTGCACATTTTGGACATAGTCATATTTAATTTTATCTTCGAGTCTGTGGTTTTCACGAGAAATCAAAAAAGCAAACCAACGTAGATTTTCATATTTGTTATTTGTGGCAGCATCAAAAACATCATTTTGGGCATAACATTGAAACAGTTGTGTTGATGATGAAGTTACATATTTGTCAATATTCTTATAAACATTTATAAAATTGACATTAGTGTCTTTTTTGCCTTCATGCTTAAACGCTATCTTTTGAAAGTCTACCCAAGCTCCAAATACTATTGTCATTAAAAGAGAAAATATTGTAAGAGAAAATATTGTTTCAATAAGTGTAAATCCTTTTTTCGACACAGAACCTCCTATTTCATAATATTTTATGTATTATTTGGAATACTTATCCAAGATAGTGTTTCAATGTAATTTTTTACATCTTCAGGAATAGAGTCTTGTGCAATATTTGAATTTAGTGAAGTTAGTTGTTTTGTGCCTATTTCAAAATATCGTTGTGCATCGTTTATTCTTAAAATTTTTAGAAAAAATCTTATTTTATCATCTTGTTTGTCTATTTTTAAATCAACTATATTATTTTCAATTACAGAATAAGGAAAAGAGTTGTCATTTGGGTTATCGAGTATTTTGCGAACTGTAATAGCTTTATCTCCTTCCATTATTTTTTCTCTATAAATATGTAATACTTTGTTGTCATCTGGTCCAAATGCTCCAAAGTATACTTCATCATCATTGTTTCCTTGAGTAGTTCCAAATACATATCGTCTAAGAGATTTATGAGGACAATTTTGAAATCCTTCGCAACTATCTTCTGGAGTATATAGTAAGTATACAACACATGTGTTATATATTAAAACATCTGATGTTGTATCATCTCTTTTTTGGTATATTGGTCTTCCGTCGAGTTGTTGGTTGTTTCTTGAAAGCAAAAATGAAAACCATCTCAAATTTGTGTGTCCAAAATTTAAATATTCAGGTGTGTCATCTAAGTAAGACCTAAATAATCTAACACTTGACGAAGAAACAATTTTATCTATACTCCTATATACATTTACGAAAGTTATATTTGTATCCTGTTTACCCTCATGTTTTTGGGCTGTTTTTTGAAATTCTGTCCAAGCTCCAAAGACGATAGCCATTAAGACAGAAAATATTGTAATAGATATCATTGTTTCAAAAAGCGTAAATCCTTTTTTATTCACAATTCCTCCTAAGTGTTGCTTGGAATGCTTATCCATGAAAGATTTTCAACATAGTTTATTGCTTCATTAGTAATTGTGTATTCAGTTTCGGGATGTGCTTTATCTGTCAGTTGTTTAGTTCCTATTTGAAAATGTCGTTCTGCATCATTTATTCTCATTATTCTAAGAAAAAATCTAACATTATCAGATTCTTTGTGAAGTTTTAAATCGACAATATTATTCTCAATTACAGAAAAAGTTGCTGAATTGGGATTGGCTAGTATGGCACCAACTTGCCCTTTAATTATACTATCTCTAAAACTTGCTAAATTATTATTTCCTCTAAAATTTATAGGTATATTGCTGTTAAGTATATAACGTCTAAGAGATTTATGTGGACAATTATTAAAGTCACTACAATCATCATTAGGAGTATTAAGTAAATATAATACTATAGTATTATACTCTAAAACCTTTAGTGTTTTCGCTGTACCGTTATGTGTTTCAGTTATTGTTTGATATATTGGTGGTTCATCAAGTTGATTGTTTTCACGAGAAAGCATAAAAGCGAACCATCTTAAATCTTTGTGTCCTAATCCTAAGTAATCATCTCCATAATATCTGAATAATCTTACGCTTGAAGAAGAAACAGTTTTGTCAATATTTCTATATACATTTACAAAGGTTATATTAGTGTCATGTTTTCCAGCATTTTTTATTGATACTTTTTGAAATTCTGTCCAACAATTAAAAACAATTATTATAAGAACAGAAAATATCCCTATAGAAACCATTGTTTCAAAAAGCGTAAATCCTTTTTTATTCATAAAATCCTCAATTTATTCCAGTTCGTGGAGAAACAAGAGTTGTTATAATAGCATTTTTTTGAGTTCCTCCACCTTCTGCTTGTATTTCTGTAACAGTTGCTCTTAAATAAACCATGTCTGCAGTATCTGCAACATGGGTTGCTTCTATTGTATATCTAAATGTTTTACCAGAAAAAGTAAATTCTCCATTATTATCAGCATTTGGAACCCCAATTAGCAACTGATCATAAGTTTTGTGTTCACTTAAATATTGTTTCATTACAGAATCAGCTACAATATATGCAGATGAATTGTCAATACTCGTTTGTCCGCTTCTTAATAGCATAATCATTACAACAGCCATGACAAAAATTCCGAATGCAATTATATTTAATGATACGAGTAATTCGATAAGTGTGACTCCTTTTGATTTTCTTTCTAAAAACATATAAAACTCCTTATTAGATATTTTTAAATTTTTGTAATATCCTTTTCTGGGACCCAACCTTCAAAATATCGTCCATCTCTACCATCGAACCCGACTTTAGCCAAATTAACTTAACTTCAGAACCATCTTTTAAGATATAAAAAGAAGGTTCTTCTATTTTTTGTATTTCTCTAACTTCTGCAGTTGGAGAAGTTACAGCAACATAATCTCCTGAAAATCTAATCATATATATTATAAAGCAAATTGAAATTATTACAAGACATGAGGATAATGAAAAATATACCCAAAATAAATCTTTTTTGAGTTTTTTATTTAGTAGGGGTAGTGCAAATAGTAAAAAAAACAATATAAAAAACGAAATTGCATATTCATTTTTTGTAAAATAAGATAAAACTGGACTTTCAAGAGGTCTCATCAAAACTCCACCAGAATCTGATATTTTATTTTTAACTTCATTTCTAAGTTTTCTGACTTCAGAGTCTCTTGGTATTATTTCAAAAGCACGTTGAAGATAAACCAATGATAAACCAATTTTACCTTCTTTAAATGCAGAACATCCTGCGTTATATAACGCTTCTGGAGATGTTTTTTCAGAAAGTATTTTTTGATAAGATTCAAGAGCTTTTTGGTATTCCCCCTCATTATAATATTTATTTCCCTCATTGAAAATTCCTTTTAAGTTCTTATCATTAGAAAAAGAACAAGAGCAACAAATTAAAAATAAAAATATAGATATAAATATATAACATTTTCTTATTTTATTTAACATAGTGTTTTTTCCAATTCACCAATAGTGGCAATGCAACTTTTTATAAGTACTTCTGTACCTGAATCAACTACAACATCTGAATTAAATCGTGCTTCATCACATAAAATAAAAATATCTTTTATTTTTCCAATAATTTCTTCATTATCACATTTTTTTCTTAATTCTGCAATAATAGCCTTTGTTGTTAATCCTTTATCTTCTATTTTAAGTTTATTAGCTAAATATTTAACAAGACTTTCTGAAACTTTGTTATAGTCTTTTTCTCCGCATTTTTTTAAATCTTTTTTTAATTCGGAATAAGCTTTTTCTGTTGATTTTGAATTGTTTGATTCAAAATTTATTTTAGATAGTTTCTTTTTTAATAATAAGCAAATAAAAGCTAAAAACGGTAGAGATGAAAAAGAGATAATATAAGGATTTTTAAATATTCCATCTGAATTTCTAAAAGTTATGTTGTTTTTTATTAAAGCTCTTATTTCACTGTTTCCAGTAAATCCTTCTTCTTGTTTTTTATTTCCAAAAATTTTTATGTGTTTTTTATAAGATGTTTTTGTATAATATCTTTCTGATATTGGATCAAAGAATGAAAGAGTAATATCTGGAATTTCAAGTTCTCCTCCTTCTGTAGGTACAAAAACTACTTTTAATTCTTTTGTTTCTACTATTTTATCATTTTTTTCTTCTCTTATTATTGAATCTGAATCGTTAAATTTATCGGCTCCTTTTAAAATAGGAGGATATAAATTTACAGATGAAGCATTGCCTTCCCCTTTTACTTGTAAAGTAAGTGTTATAGGTTTTGAAATTTCGGCAAATTCACTATCGCATGAAACATCAAAATCAAAATCTCCAACTCCCTGTGAAAAATTTTCAGGTTTTGGTTCTGGAAGCTCATCAACATATAATTTAAATTTATCTGTTTTATATGATTTTGGACCGTATTGCGAAGAAAAACAATTTATATCAAATGGATTTATATTAATATACCCTGATTTCATAGGATATAATGCTACGAACATTCTATGTACATTATATAAGTTTCCATCATATTCTGTTTCAAAAATTTTGTCTGGTTCTATTTTTTGAATAAGTACATCTTTGTTTACAGATGGAATAAGTCTAATTTGAAAATTATCTTTATCTACAGGCATATATAAATCTATTGTATATATAAGTTGTTGATTTACATATGCATTTTGATCAGGAAGAGAAGATTTTACAAATATATCTGCTGGCTTTCTAAAAATGTTTAGAAAACCTCTTGTGGTATTAGGAAGTATTCTATTTCTATATGTTCTACTATTCTTATTAATAATGGGATTATCTTCATCATCGCCAAATATTTGTTTTTTTAGTTTTTCTACTCTTTCAAAAATAGAATTTAAATCTTCGTCTTCTTCATCATCAAAAATAGATGAAAAAGTGTTATTTTTTTGTCTATTCTTGATGTTATTTTTATTTTTTTCAGTATTGTTATTACTATTATTGTTATTTGTTGAGTAGTTATTTTGAGAAACAGTAATAGTTTTAGGTTCTATATAAGAATCTTCACCATCTGCAGAAACTATAAAACGAGGTGTTTTAAGTTCTCCTTCTTTATTTGGAAAAAGAGTAAATTCATAAGTTTTTTTGACAGTTGCTTTAAAATTTATTATTTCGGTATTGACAAATATATTTCTATTTGTTATTGAAAAATCTTCGCATTCCTCTACTTTTAATTCTCCATCATTTGAATCAAGTGTTATTTTTATTATAACTGGTTCACTTAGTGAGATAGAAGTTTTATTTATTTCAACATTAAAATTTGCAAATGCAATTTTAAAGCAGACAAAAACAAATAATATTAAAATTATTATAAAACTTTTTCTATTGTTCATGCTTTACCTCTACCAATCTTCCTCAGAAGCACTTCTTGGAAGGTATTTTGCAGAATTTGCTTTTCTATGTTCTTTTTCAAAATTGTCAAAGTTTTGTAAATATCTCAATGCTCCTTGCTTTGTCTTGTCTTCTTCTTGCCTTTGTTGTTCTTGTTGTTCTTCCTGTATTGTTTTTGGCCAATTTTTTTCTCTATTTTTGTCTTGTTGCTGTTTATTTTTGTCTTGTTGCTGTTTATCTTTGTCCTGTTGCTGTTTATCTTTATCCTGTTGTTTATCTTTGTCTTGTTGCTGTTTATCTTTGTCTTGTTGCTGTTTGTCTTTGTCCTGTTGCTGTTTGTCTTTATCCTGTTGTTGATTGTCTTTGTCCTGTTGCTGATTGTCTTTGTCCTGTTGTTGATTGTCTTTGTCCTGTTGCTGATTGTCTTTGTCCTGTTGCTGTTTATCTTTGTCCTGTTGCTGTTTGTCTTTATCCTGTTGTTGATTGTCTTTGTCCTGTTGTTGATTATCTTTGTCCTGTTGTTGATTATCTTTGTCCTGTTGTTGTTTATCTTTGTCCTGTTGCTGATTGTCTTTGTCCTGTTGCTGTTTGTCTTTATCCTGTTGTTGATTGTCTTTGTCCTGTTGTTGATTGTCTTTGTCCTGTTGTTGATTGTCTTTGTCCTGTTGTTGATTATCTTTGTCCTGTTGTTGATTGTTTTTGTCCTGTTGTTGATTGTCTTTATCCTGTTTAGATTTATCATTAGGATTATCACATTGGTTTTCTGTTTTGTTTTTATCTTTTTGTGGATTTTGACATTGATTTTCTTCTTGTTCTTTTTTGCAAAGTTCTAAGTTATATTTAGCATCTTTGTCTGTTGAATTTATTCTAAGTGATTTTTTATAAAACTCTTCTGCCTTTTTTAAATCTCCATTTTGATATGCAATATTTCCCAAATTATAATAAGCCTTTGCTT
The DNA here is from genome assembly GCA_902791745.1 of uncultured bacterium. GTDB lineage: Bacteria > Vulcanimicrobiota > CADAWZ01 > CADAWZ01 > CADAWZ01 > CADAWZ01. The sequence goes on along the minus strand of CADAWZ010000086.1, from coordinate 5,097 downwards.
TTAAAGATTCTGTTCCTGTTTCTGCAATTTTGTTATATTCTGTTTCAGCTTCATCATATTTTTTTTGGCGAAAATATGTATTTCCTAAATTGAAAGAAGCATCTTGCCAATTAGGTTTGTATTCAAGTGCCTTATTGTAATCTGTTGCGGCATTGTCAAATTTTTGTTTTTTATATTCTCCTCCAGCCTTTACAGCAGGAAAATATTCCATAAAAGCATGTGCTTTTCCAAATAGAATAAAAATAAACATAAATAGAAAAATTAATATTGATTTCTTCATTATTTTTTTCTAAAACGCCTTTCAGTCAAAATAATGCTAATGCATATAAAAATAAATGCTAAAATTAAAGTATATTGGAATCTGTGTATATATAAATTTTCATTTCTAACACCAAAATCGCCTTTTTTTAATGATAAAACAGACGATACTAATTTTTTTATTGAAGATTCTTCATAATCAGCATGTATATAAGTTCCATGTGCAGTAGCAGCTATTTCTTTCATACCTTCTTCATCAAGTTTTGAAATAACAGTGTTACCATATTTATCTGTTTTTTCTCTGCCATTTATTATTAATTTTGCTCCTTCAGGTGATCCAATTCCAATTGTATAAATTGCAATTCCCTGTGTCTGAGCTTCTTCTGCCGCTTTTATTGCATCTCCTGAAAAATGTTCACCATCTGACAGTATAATGATAACTTTAGAACCTGTTTTAGAAGATGAAAAACTTTCAGAAGCTAATTTTATTGCTTTTTCAAGATCGCTTCCTTGAACAGGCATAGCTGTATAATCTGCATAATCAATAAATAGTTTTGCTGCTTCCATATCCGATGTTAGAGGACATTCCATAAAAGCCTCGCCTGCAAATGCAATTATTCCTATTTTATTTCCTTGAAAAAGTTCAATTAATTTTACTATAAGAGCTTTTGCAAAACTTATCCTTGAAGGCTTATAATCTTGTGCTTGCATACTTTGAGAACAATCAAGGGCTATAAAAATTTCAATGCCTTTTAAATTTTCCTCTACTGTCTGTTTTCCCCATTGTGGACCTGCTATTGAAAATGCTAAAAGTGTAAATCCTATAATTAAATATATAATTTTTATTATGTGTTTTTTAGGACTAAATGTAGGAGCAATAATTTTAAACATTTTATTTGAAGCAATTAAATCTCTTTTTTGCTTTTTTAAATTATAGCCTATAACACATAAAAATATAAAAGCAATTACTAAAATGATTAAAATAGGTATATAACCTGGGTGTACAAAGTGCATAAAGAAAAATTCCCCCAAAAATTAAGGAATACGACGAAAAACAAGAGATGACAAAAAGACATCGAGTAGAAGCATTAAAAATGCAGGAATCAAAAAAATATTTGAAAGTTCTCTGTATTCATATCTTATTTTTTTGTCAATTTTTGTTTTTTCAAGACTGTCTATTTGTGCAAAAATTGATGCTAAAGAATCAATTTTTGTTGAATCTTCACTTTTTGCTCTGAAATATTCCCCTCTAGTTTTTAGAGCTATGTTTTTTAAAGTAGGTTCGTCTATACTATCTTCAAGTGGAATATAACGAGTAAATCCAGAAGGGTCTTTTATTGGCATAACAGACCTGCCATCTTTTCCGACTCCTACTGTATATATTTTTATTCCAAGTTCTACAGCTAAATCAGAAGCTGTTTCAGGAGATATATGTCCCATATTGTTGCTTCCATCTGTAACAAGAATTATAACTTTGCTTTTTGCTGGACTTTTTTTCAATCTATTAAGTGAAGTAGCAATGGCATCACCTATTGCTGTACCATCAGAATGGGTTATCTCATAGGTTATTTTTGAAATCATTGACAACAATGCTTGATGGTCTATTGTTAGAGGACATAGTGTTAAACTTGCACCTGAAAAAACGACAAGTCCAAGTCTGTCATTAGGTCTTCCTTTTATAAATGTAGAAATAACATTTTTGGCAATCGTCAATCTATCTTCTTTTCCAAAGTCAAGAGCAAGCATGCTTGGAGAGGTATCAAGACAAATTACAATATCAGTTCCTTCAGATGAATTTGACATATCTACAGGAACAGCTGTTCTATCTTGTAATCTCATAAGTCCTAAAACTATTAATACAATAGAAAAAAATCTTAAAAAAATTGACAGATATTTTAGAAAATTTCCAGTTCCTCCATTGTCCAATTTTTTTGCATAAGAAAACATTGAAAATTTGACTGCAGGATCTAAATTTTTCTTTTTAAAATAACGCCAAAGATATAAAATGGGAATAACCAAAAGGAGTGCAAACCATGGACTTGCAAAAATTAAGCTCATTTTTTCTCCTCCTTTTTTATTTCATCTTCTTTTTCTTCATATTTTATATGTTTGTAGATATTTTTTGTGTCATTTAAGTCTTCTTCAAAAGAATCAGGAATAAAACAAGCAAATTTTACCATATCACATTTTGACATGATTGCTTTTATGTCTGAGGCATGATCTTTTAAGTTATCTTTATCTCTCAACAATTTATATAACTCAGAAGTTGTTTGATCCATTGTTTCAACAGAATATCGAGCTTCAATATATCTTTTTAAAATTTCTGTTAAAAGAGTATAATATTGTTTTATATTTTCTTTGCTGTCAAGTTTTATTTCTGATAGTTTTGCCAATGATTCTTCTGCAATCTCTTCAGGAGTTTTATTTTTTTCTGCATACTTTTTATTTAATGCATTATTTGTTATAGATTTAATCATCCATAAAATGGATAAAACAAATAACAAAATGCAAATAAATAAAATTATCCAAAAATAAAATGGATATTTTATTTCAATATTATTTTTTATGTCTTTTATATCTTTTGCATCTTTATCTAAGACACTATTTACATTAAGTTCTGCTTTTGAAGAGTTAAAAGACATACCAGAAGAGGCATTTATTTTTATTGGACCAATTACTTTTTTACCAACGCTCCAAGAAACTATTTCAAATTGATAGACAAAAACTTTTTTCCCATCTTTTTCATATGAATATGGTTCTTTTTTGTTTAGTATTTCTAAATCTTGTTCAAGTTCAAAATCCTCTTCAACATCAAGTCCAACACCTTTTGGAACAGATACTTCAAGAATTAAATTTACAACATCTCCAACTTCAGCAGTATTTGGAGAGCAGGAAAGAAGTGCATTTATATCTGAAGCAAAAGCAAAGGACGATAGAGATATAAACAAAAAACAAACTAAAATATTAAATTTTATTTTCTTTAAACTCATTGTCTTATTCTTTTTTCTCTTACTTTAAAAAATGTATAAAGGGGCTTTATATATGATTCTGCTGTACTTAGCTTTACATAATCTACCCCAGACTTTCCAAATATTGTTTTTAAATTTTCTTCTCTTTCTTCAATCATTTCTTTATATTTTTTTCTGAATATATAATCACTTGTGTTTATGATTATTCTTTCAAATGTTTCACTATCTTCAATTTCTATGAAACCAACATCTGGAATTTCAGATTCTTTGGGGTCTTGAATTTTTATGGCTATTAAATCATGTTTTCTGTTTAAAGCCCTTAACTGTTTTTCATATCCTTCATCAAGAAAATCTGAAATTAGAAAAATAACAGCTGGTTTTCTGCAGACATCATTTATATATTTTAATGTTTTTGCAATATCTGTTTTGGGGCTTTGCCTTTTATAATATAAAATTTCTCTTATTATACGCATTACATATTGACTGCTTTTTTTAGGAGGTAGATATTTTTCTACACCATCTGAAAACATCATCAATCCTATTTTATCCTGATTTTTCAATGCAGAAAATGCAAGAACAGAAGCGATTTCACAGGCTATTTCTGTTTTTGTCCTATCTATAGTTCCAAAATCCCCAGAACCTGAAACATCTACAGCTATTAAAATTGTCTGTTCATGTTCTTCTGAAAATTCCTTTACAAAAGGATGACCCAAACGAGCAGTAACATTCCAGTCAATATTTCTAACATCATCTCCTGGATAATACTCTCTGACATCTGAAAAATTCATTCCAGTGCCTTTAAAAATACTTTTGTATTTTCCAGAAAAATAATCTTCTACAAGTTTTCGAGTTTTTATTTCTATTTTTTTTATTTTTTTGAATATGATTTTCTTTTCTTTCTCCATAATAATAGAAGCCTTTTTTTACAAAATTATGGCACATCGACATTTGCAAGTATCTTTTTTATAATATCTTCAGATGTTGTCTCTTCTGCTTCTGCTTCATAAGTTACAATAATTCTATGACGAAGGACATCATAAGCAATTGCTTTTACATCGTCTGGAGTTACAAAAGATCTTCCTGAAATAAAAGCATAAGCTTTTGATGCAGTTGCCATTGCTATTGTTGCTCTTGGAGAAGCTCCCCAAGAAATAAGTTCTTTTAAATCACTAAGTCTATAATCTTCAGGTTTTCTTGTTGCAAATACAATATCTACAATATATTGAGATACTTTTTGATCCATATAAATTTGAGGGATCAATTTTCTGATTCTCATTATATCTTCTGGAGATATTATTTTATTTGGCTGTGGAATTTCGATTTGTGTCATTCTTTCCATAATAGCCAATTCGTCTTTTTTATCAGGATATGAAATTTTTAATTTCATCATAAATCTATCTGTTTGAGCTTCTGGTAATGGATATGTACCCTCTTGCTCAAGTGGATTTTGTGTCGCCATAACCATGAATGGCTCTTCAAGTTCAAATGTAGTATCTCCTATTGTAACTTGATGTTCTTGCATTGCTTCAAGCAAAGCACTTTGTACTTTTGCTGGAGCTCTATTGATCTCATCTGCAAGGATTAAATTTGCAAAAATAGGTCCTTTTTTTGTAGTGAATTCATTTTTCTGTGGATTGTATATTGTTGTTCCTATAATATCTGCAGGTAACAAATCAGGTGTAAATTGAATTCTTTTAAATTTTGTTTGAATTATGTCTGACAATGTTTTTATAGTCAAAGTTTTAGCAAGACCTGGAACTCCTTCAATTAAAACATGACCACCAGAAATAAGACCTATGATAAATTTTTCTATTATTTCAGATTGACCAACTATGACTTTGGATGCTTCTGTTTGAATTTGTTTTACAAC
>CADAWZ010000085.1 GCA_902791745.1 uncultured bacterium | reverse complement strand
AAAAATATTAGACTTCTAAATAATCCAAATAATTATAGATTGTTTCATCTTTTTCCAAATATTTATGAGATATTGAAAGAAGATACTGCAAAAATGGAAATTTATCCATTGCACCAACAGATAGATATTGAAAAATTGAAAAAGAATTTTCAAAAATTTATGGTTAAGGATTATGTGAAATCTGTGAAAGGTACAGATTTTCCAAAATTTTTTGATCATAATGTAGAACAAAAAGAGTTTGATAGGTGTATGGAAATTTTTTATAATTATAGGGGAGATTTGCTGACAGGAGGAATTTGTATAAAAGAATTTCTTGACTTAAAATATTATGGGAAAAATACAAATGAGTATCGTGTTTTTTACATAAACAATAAAGTTGCAACTGTAACAAGAAATTCTAATCAAGAAAATAATACTCCACAGCCTCCAAAATATTTGATTGAAAAATACAAAAATTTAGATAGTCCTTTTTACACTATTGATTATGCAGAATTAGAAGATGGCTCTTGGAAAATAATTGAAGCTGGAGATGGTGGAGTTTCTGGATTGCCTGATACACAAGATTATGATTTGTTTTTTAGAAAGTTATTTCAATTTTTTGAATAGATATTAAAGGTGGATAATGGATGTAATTTTATATGTACATGGAAAAGGTGGCACTTCTGATGAGGCTAAGCTGTACAAAGATTTATTTCCAAATTTTGATGTTGTTGGTTTAGATTATAAAACATTCACTCCTTGGCAAACAAGAATAGAGATAAAGGAAGCTGTAAATTCCTTAAAAATTAAATATAATAATGTGATATTAGTTGCAAATAGTATTGGAGCTTTTTTTTCGATGTGTGCAGATATTGAAGAAGATATTTCACATGCGTATTTTATATCTCCCATTGTCAATATGGAACAATTAATTGATAACATGATGAATTTTGCCAATGTAACTGAAGAGGAATTGCAACAAAAAGGAACTATTCAAACTGATTTCAATGAAGAATTATCTTGGGAATATTTGTGTTATGTTAGAAATAATCCTTTGAAATGGAAAGTGCCTACAGACATTCTATATGGTAGTAATGACAATTTAACTTCTATTTATACTATGAGATCTTTTGTCAATAATCATAATGCAAGTCTTACCATAATGGAATCTGGAGAGCATTGGTTTCACACAGATGAACAGATAAAATTTTTACAAAATTGGATAAGAGAAAAGATCGTTTAGTTTGCTTGGTAAAAAAAAAGAGACTGTGAAAAATTAGTGTTTTTTGCATAGCCTCTTTTTTTATCAAAATTCACATTTTGCTTAAAAATGATTCAGCTTGTTTTTTAATTTTTTCGATATCTGCTTCAGAAAAATTAGCTTCGTCTGTTGCAAATGCTTCACCGCTTACGGCAAGACCTGTCCCTTTTTCGTCTATGACTTTTGTTTGCATTGCATGTAAGAGATTGTATAGATGTTCTCTGACATTTTGTGTACAATTTTTGCCACCAACTCCGCTGATTGTTACAAATTTGCCTTTTATAGCTGTTCCAGAATTCCAATCATTAGCGATCAAAGGTCTTGACATCCAATCAAGCAAATTTTTTAGAACTCCTGGTATGTTGTAATTGTATTCAGGTGTAAAAATCCAAATTCCATCTGAATCTTGAATTTCTTTTCTAACTCTTGTAACAGCTTCAGGAGTAGGGAATTCGATGTCTTGGTTCATATATGGCAGATCTGCATATTCAAGATATTTGATTTCTGCTTTTGGTGCTATGATTTTTTCAACTTCGTTTGCTAATTGCCTATTGAATGATTTTTTTCTCAATGAACCAATTATGAACAATACTTTTTTCATTTTTTATCCTTTCCTTTTTATAATATTATGTCTTTTTATATTTTATTTTATCTCTCTTTTTCCTTTATTTATTATATTTCTTAGAATTTTCACTTTTTGAATAAATATTTTTTATAAATGACAGATTTTGTCAGTGTAATTTGTTATAATAAACTTGTTGGAGAAAAAAGGCGAAGGAGAAAAAGTATAAATAAGGAGCATTGAAGCTCCTTAATTTTAGAAAAATTAAGGAGAAAAGTATATGGAAAGTTACATTGAAGTTGAACTTGATCGACAAGTTCTAAAACAGTTGGGGTATCAAATTAAAAAGGGAAAAGGTATTGTCACTTCTCACAACAATGAATTTTTAGAAAACATTTTAATTTATAAAAACAAAAAGGCTGTTACATCTATTGATATTCCTGCAACTTATGAATATAAAGGAAACAAATACAAAATAACTTCTATTGGAAAAGATGTTTTTGCAGGTGCTAAAAAAATAAAAAATGTAACAATTCCAGAGACAATTGCCAAAATAGGTGAGAGAGCATTTGTTGGTTGCGTTTTATTGGAAAATTTTGTTATTCCAAAAAGTGTAGTTGAAATAGGAATTGAAGCTTTTGGTAAATGTAGCTCACTAAAAAGTATTTCTATACCAAGTAATGTAAAAAAAATAGGTGAATGTGCTTTTGAATATTGTGAATCTTTAGATGTTCTTTATATCGAAGAAGGATTGATAGAGATAGGTTCAGATGCTTTTTGGTCTTCTTCCTTGAAAGGAAGTTCTCCTAATTCTTATGAGTTGGTCATTCCAAATTCAGTTACTAAAATAGGGATAAGTGCTTTTGGATATTGTGAATTTAAAAAAGTTATACTTCCAGACGATTTAACAAAAATAGAAAGAACTGTTTTTGATTCTTGCGAAGATTTGGAATATGTGAAACTTCCAAAAAATCTAAAAGAAATTGGGTTATATGCTTTTGATTGTTGTCCTTTGTTAAAACTCGATATCCCCAAAGATGTAATTCAATTTGTTGCTTTAAATGATGATGTTTTGAGACAATTAGGATATGAAGTCCTAAGAAAAAAGAAAAAACCTTCTAAAAGTTATTTTTATGAACAAGGTATTTGTGAAGAAGATATTGATGAACAAGACATTGACGAACAAGACATTGATGAACAAGACATTGACGAACAAGACATTGATGAACAAGACATTGACGAACAAGACATTGATGAACAAGACATTGACGAACAAGATATTTATGAAGAAGACATTGATGAAGATGATATTAAACAATACTGTCAGAGTTTATATGTTTGTGATTCTTCAGAGTTTGAGGAAGTATATATTTCTAAAAATGGAGAGCCTGTAAAATCACTTGTCATCCCTGAAAGTTATACATATGATGGATTCACATATATTATTGAGAAAGTTGCAGGCGGAGCTTTTGCAAATTGTACATCATTGGAAAATGTAACTCTTCCTGAAACCATAGTCTATATAGAAATTGAAGCCTTTAAGGGCTGTACAAATTTAAAAAGTGTAAATATTCCAAAAGATCTAAAAGAAATAAGTGGTTCTTTGTTTAAAGGCTGTGAATCTTTAAACAATGTTGTTATTCCTGAAGGTGTAACTATAATTGTGGAAGAGGCTTTTGCAAATTGTACTTCACTTACAGATATAACAATTCCTGACACTGTGGTAGATTTTTATCCTGATGCCTTTAGTGGATGTAAGTCTCTAAAGACGATAAAACTTCCAAAAGTTGTAAATGATTTTTATGGTGGAATTTTTTCAGGTTGTACATCTCTAACTGATGTAACACTTCCTGAAAATTTAGAAGAAATTCCTTTGAAACTTTTTGCAAATTGTACTTCACTTGAGAAGGTTAATATCCCAAAAACTGTAACAAGAATAAGAACTTGTGCTTTTGCAAATTGTACATCTTTGAAAAATATTGAGATTCCTGACAGTGTAAAGGAAATAATAAGTGATTCTTTTGAAGGTTGTATAAATCTTAAGCTAAATATTCCTGATTCTGTAAATGTTCTTGAAGAAGATGATCCTTTTAGTTAAACATAGAGGTGAAATAAAGGAAATATAAAAAATGGATTTTCGCTTAGAAAAATATAAGAAACAATATGAAAAAGTAAAAGATATCAGGCATTGGTCTGATTCTTATGAAGACCATTTTTTTTCAGATGGAAAAGAAAATGAATATATAAAACCTTATATTGATGGCAGTATTCGTTTTGAATATTATTATGCTTTTAATGATGTTCTTTTTAAGAAAGAATTTTCTTTTAATGGAAAAGTATTTAAAATAAGATATTTTGATGAGAAAGATAATATAATAAATGTAGACAATACTGAACATTATAAAACAGAATATGAATCTTTAGATTGTTTACATTTACCTTTTGATTCTTCTGATTTAATGTATTTATCTGTCGGAAAAGGTTTTAGAAGTAAAGAAAGTTTTGAAAGAGAATGTGAGAAAATGGAAAAAGAAAATGAAGAAGAAAAAAGATATTTTGAAGGATTAAACAAATAAAAGCAATTTGTGAAATATTAATTCAACTTAACCTAAGACTTTTTCACTGAATGAAAAGATTCTTCAAGATTCAGAGAGATAAAAGGGAATATTTATGGAAATACAAGAAACAAGAGGCAGTGCAAATGTTGTTGATATTGTGAAATTTGGCAATTATCCACAGACTGCTAATGGTGATATTCTGCCTATTGAATGGCAGGTATTAGCAATAAAAAATAATAAAATGCTTGTTATCTCTAAATATTGTCTTGATTGTAAGCGTTTTGATGCTATTTCAAATGATTGGAATAGTAGTGAAATTCGCCATTGGCTGAACAATGATTTTTATAATAAAGCATTTAGTGAACAAGAGAAGAAAAATATAAATCCTTTTGATGGTGATAATGTATTTCTTTTGAGTAAGGAAGAGGTAGAAAGATATTTTGCTAAGAATAAGTTGAGAAAATGTAATGCAACTGAATATGCAAAGGCAAATGGTGATTATGTAAGTAGCAATAATGGTTATAGTTATTGGTGGCTTCGCTCTTCTCTTTTTCTTGATGATAGTCTTTTTGTCTACTATGTCAATATTTATGGTGCTATCCGCTATTACTATGCTTATATTAATTTTTTTGCCGTTCGCCCTGCTTTGTGGATAAATATTTAGTGTGTTATTTTTCTTTTTTTAAATTAACAAAGCTTTATATGAATTGAATAAAGAAAGAGAAAAGAAAATAAATGATTTTGATATTAAAGAACTTTATTTTAGTAAAGTAATACATCAAGTTTTTCCTTTTATTCTATTAATGGATTAACAATCCCATACAACACCCAAAGAGCTGAAAGGCTCTTTTTTATGTTTGGAGAAAACAGGATAAAAGAGATAGAATAAAGAAGAGAGAAAAAGACAAAATGAGTGGATATCAAATTGTGATATAACATCATCTCTCAAAATTGTCAGAATATTATCTTCAAGAATTGCAATGTTATCATAATGAGTGTAAATACCAGAATAAACATAAATAGAATATTTTCTATTTTTTTCTTTTAAATTTACAGATATTATTACAATATTTAAAATATCTTTAAAAGGATAATTTTCATCCAAATAGTTATTAGGGTCTAAAATGATACTATCTTTTGAAAGTTTAGTAATATCAATATCTTTGATATCTTTAACTTTTACTTCAATTTTTGCTAAATGATTTTCTAATATCATAGTTTATTAGGCTTGGAAATCAAATTTCTTTTGGTGAGTAAATTTTTTTAGTTATTGTTGGGCGAGTTCTTTTAATGATTTGCCGTTTTTATCTTTCCAAGTTTTTGGACCACTTACACTATTTCCTGCTACAAAACCAGCTGAACGAGATGAAGAATAAAACAATATATCTTCTTTCAAAATGTATGAAGAATCGATTTTATCTTTATGTTCTTCTCTTGACTGTATTATTTCTTTGCTACAGCTATTTGTTATTGTTGGATTTATTTTACTACCTTTTAAAACTAAAAATCCATCATTAGTTCTTATACATTTTGCATCTGCTTCTTTATAGGTCATATATAGTAAATCATCATTATTATTTACAATTGGAATTTTTATATTATTTAAAGAAAAATTTGGTTCTTCTTTCCAATCTTTACCGCTGACTGAACTACCAGTTATAAATTTTGCTATACCACTTGGAAATTTTAAATTGTCTAATTTTATATCTTCTACTAATACCCCATCAGAATTAATTTTATCTTTATATTTGTTTCTTTCTTTTATTATATATTCATCACAGCTTTGTTTTGTGTCAGGAGAAATTTTAGAACCTTTTAGCAAAATAAATTTTTTATCATTTATTTTTTTGAGATAAGCTGTTTCTTTTTTATATGTATAAGAGTAATATACAACATCCCTATCAATTGTAATTGGAATTTCTGAAATTTTCTCTTGTTGTGTCTCTTGAGTGCATATATTACTTGCAACTGTGTTTTCAGAAGTTGTAGATTCATTAAATTGGTTACTTATGATTTCATCTGCATTAATAGGTTCAAAAACAATATAGATTTATCGCTTTAGTATTACTCATTTTTCACTTCCTCGTTTTTCGAGATTCTCTTTTATACTTTTATAAATTTCTAAATTTCCCCTTTTTATTTAAAATGTTTTTTTTGTATCAGTCCATTTTTTTATAATGACAAAATCTGTCATTGTAATTTGATATAATAGAAGAAAATTATTTTCTGTAAGGGAATATAGACGAAAGAGGTATAAACTGAAATGATAGATTTTATTGATTATAATCTTCCAAGATTGAATAAAGAACAAAGAGGGTAAGTGAAAATGACAAATTTTATCGAAGTTGAACTAAATGATGAAGTTTTGAAACAGTTGGGTTATCAAGTTGTTAGAACTTATCGAAATGATTATAAAAATATTTCAAATCAAAAAGAACTTCTTATCAAAAAAGATAATCAACCTATTTTATCATTTGATATTCCTGCAACTTATAAATATAATGGGAATAATTATAAAATAACATCTATTGGAGACGAACTTTTTTGTAAGTTTCAAAATTTGGAAAGTATTACTATTCCAAATACTGTTACAATAATAGGTAAATATTCTTTTTATGAATGTAATTCATTAAAAGATATTGTTATTCCAGATGGTGTAATTGAAATAGGGGAATATGCTTTTTATGGATGTAATTCGTTAAAAAATATTGTTATTCCAAATAGTGTAACAGAAATAGGAAATATGGTTTTTGCTTATTGTGATTCTTTGAAAAATATAATATTGCCTAATACTATAAGTGAGATATCTTCTTGTCTTTTCCATTCTTGTGATCTTGAGTCTGTAATTATTCCTGAGAGTGTTGTAAAAATAGCTAATTCGGCTTTTATGTGGTGCCAAAATTTAACAAATATTGTTTTGCCTAATAATTTGAAAGAAATTGGTCATCAGGCTTTTAGATGTTGCAAAAAGTTAGAAAATATTACTATTCCAAATAATGTAAATAATCTTGGAGCATTTGCATTTTATGATTGTATTTCTTTAAAAGAAGTTACAATTTCAAATGGTTTACAAAAAATCGAAAAAAATCTTTTTGAAAATTGCACTTCTTTAGAAACAATAAATATTCCAAGTAGTGTAGAAATAATAGAAGAATCTGCTTTTAGTGAATGTCATTCATTGAAAAACATATATTTTTCGATTGGTCTAACTCAAATAGATTTTCATGCTTTTTATAACTGCAAATCATTGAAAAATATATTTCTTCCAAATACTGTAGAAAGTCTTGATAGATATGTCTTTGAAAATTGTACTTCTTTAGAAAATATTGTTTTGCCTGATAGTATAAAAAATATGTTCCAAGGAATTTTTAAAAATTGTACATCTTTGCAAGAAATAAAATTGCCTAAATATTTGGAAATCGTAGAAAGAGAAACTTTTGAAGGTTGTAAATCATTAAAATATGTGGATTTTCCAGATAGTTTAGAAAAAATTGGAATAAATGCTTTTAAAGACTGTGTTTCATTTGATAAGTCGAATTTACCCAAAGATGTTATACATTATGCAGAAATCAATGATGAAGTATTAAAAATTTTAGGCTATGAAGTTATAAGAAAACAAGATGAAGAAGACCCTACAGAAAAGTCAGTATCTCTTTTAAAAAATGGAGAAAAAGTAACTTCTCTTGAAATACCAGAAAGTTATACAGATTATGGAATAAAATATATAATTTTAGAAATAGGTTTACAGGCTTTTTGGAATTGTTACTCATTGAGATATGTGAAAATTCCTGATAGTGTTGTTGAAATTTGGCGTTATGCTTTTGCAGGTTGTGTTAATTTGAAAGAAATTATTTTGCCAAAAAATTTGAACGAAATTGAGATAATTTTTCCTAATTGTCAGTCATTAAAATCTGTGGATATTCCAAAAACAGCAAAGGCAATAGCTTTTCCTGTCTGTACATCTTTAGAAAATTTTGTTATTCCAGATAATGTTGTTAAACTTCACCAATCTTGTTTCGAAAGTTGTACTTCTCTAACCGAAATGGTGATTCCAAAAACTGTAGAAATAATGCTGGATAGAACATTTCAAGATTGTACATCATTAAAAAAAGTTACTTTTTTAAATGATATTGATATTATAGATATGGACACTTTTAATGGTTGTACTGCTTTAAAGGAGGTAAATTTACCTAAAAATTTAAAATATATTGCTGAGTTTGCTTTTGAAGATTGTACATCATTAGAAACAATAGTTATTCCAGATACAGTTACTAATATTGCTTATGCTGCTTTTCGTGGGTGTACTTCTTTAAATTTGATTGTTCCTACTTCTGTTACTAATATAGCAAAAGAGGCTTTTTTAAATGTTCCACATATTGAATATCACGGTAAAGCTAAAGGAGCTCCTTGGGGAGCAAAGTCAATGAATTAGTGTAAATGGTATATTTATAAATAGGAATAGATTACAACATTACCTTAAAAACAAACAACACCTAAAGAGCTGAAAGGCTCTTT
>CADAWZ010000084.1 GCA_902791745.1 uncultured bacterium | reverse complement strand
TCAATATTTTTTACTTTTTTAATTTTTATCAACTGTTTTAATTCAAATAAAACTCTCTCAGAAGAATACAAAAATTCTTTTTTATTATTTTTAAGTGTAAAATTTCCTATTTCATCGGCATGTCGAGAAGAAAAATAAGGCATCTTAGGTAGAATAGAAATCAAATCAAAATTCAAAAATGCAGTCTTAGCTTCTGAATCACAAATTGGATTTATTATCTTATCAGAAAATGAATCTATATTTTTCAAAATATCAATAATAACTAAATCTGAATCACCTAATATAAAAAAATTAAAAATGTCTAAAGATGATAATTTGTCAGCTATTTTTTCATTACATATTAAAGCGATTTTTGAGTTTGGAATTTCTTTTCTTATTATAGAAGAGGCTTTTAATACACTTTGTAAATTAAAACCATCTGTTTCAAAAAGAAATAATTTTGGATTATACATATTTAAGACAAAAATTTTATCTTTAAGAGAATTTTTATCAAACATGTTATATTTAATATATTCAACAGAAAAACCGCCTAATTTAGCAGATGAAGCAGATGCTAAAAGTTCTCTTGAATAAACTTGAGAGGATTCAAAAGAGATATCATTTTGAAAAACAATAAGGTCTTTATGAAATTGATTTTTATTTAAAAAATTAAACAATTTTATCTCCCCAATTTTTATACAACTAAATTTTAAGTTCACTTCAAAATTTAGGATTAAATCTTTTTTAATATTGTTTGGAGTTTATTAGATAAACAAACAACTAAATTACCTAAAAAAAACAATATGAAAAGTCTTTTCCAATTTTTCAAAAAATGGAATGATATAATTAGAAATAGATTCATGTTCAGAAATATAAAACTTCTTAGCAAATTTATTTGCAATTTCTCTAATTGTAAATTTGCCTGAACTCAAATCATATAAAAATTTTTCTTTAGGATCACTTACAATTACATCAGTAAACCAACCAGATATATTATAATTTCCATTATCTAAAATCTTTTTAGTAGTTCTGAGACATTTTAAATTCTTAATATCTTTTAAACTCACTTCAGAAAGCCTTACTGTATTCATAAAATGTCTAAACTTATACCATTTATTAATAGACTCAATTCTACTTAAAACCATAGAATAATGACGTGTTAAAATTCCATATTTAGCAGCATTAAAATGGAAATCTATTACTTCATAAGGCAACATTCGACATATATCAACCATTTTTTCAACAAAAGAATTTAAAAAATTAACTTTTCTAAACAAAAGAGTATTTTTATCAAGCGTTGGGGTAACACAAGATGGAATATCAACAGTAATAGATTTTACCCATTCATCATCTATTATTTTCAAACCCAATTTTTCAGCATTTAAAGTTATTTCAGTACCTGGATAAGGGCATAAAAATCCTACATTCAATTCAAAAAATCCAGGAGCAGAATCGAGCAATTTAAGTGAAAATTCAAATGTATTTTCCAAAGTCTCCTGTGTTTCCATAGGACCACCCAATATAAAATTGCTCATGATTACTATATTGCCATGTTTATATACATTAGATACAACTTTTTCTACTTGCTCAAGTGTTATTTTTTTATGATATATATCGAGAATTTTTTGATTTCCATTTTCTATGCCAAATTGAATCATTCTCAAACCAGCATCATAAAGAGTATTTATCAATTCAGGATTTTTATAAAAAGTATCAATTCTTCCCTCACAACCAAAAATAAAATCAGTTGTTTTTCTTTTTTCTTTCAAAAGACGGCAAATTTCTTCAGCTCTTGACTGATGTGCAACAAATGTATCATCAACAATTTCAAAAGAATTTGTCTTTCTGTTTTTCATTCCATTCATTAAATCATTGACAACTCTTTGAGGTTCAAAACAACGATAACCTCTTGCATGAACATCTTGAGAACAAAATGCACATCTAAATGGACAACCTCTACCAGAAGAATACATAAATGGAGTTATAACATCAGGCATAGAGTAATCAGCTGGTGGTAATATATTTAAGTCTTCAATAAATGGAATTCGAGGATTATATATAATTTCTCCATTTTTCCTATAAACAAGACCTGA
Organism: uncultured bacterium; assembly: GCA_902791745.1. Lineage (GTDB taxonomy): Bacteria > Vulcanimicrobiota > CADAWZ01 > CADAWZ01 > CADAWZ01 > CADAWZ01. Next base: position 6,935 of record CADAWZ010000084.1, on the reverse strand, counting down.
AATATCTTCAAGAGAATTTTGTTTTGTTTCTAAATGATATGTTTTGTCTTTTGTAGGTTTTTCTCCAATCAAAAGCCTACAAAGTGATAAAATAGTAAATTCTCCTTCCCCTACAGAAGAAAAATCAAAGCAATCATATTTTTTCAAAATATCTTCTTTTAATGTACTTGCTAAAGGACCTCCTACAACAATATAGACAGATGGCAATACTTTTTTTATTTCTTCTGCCATATATGCTACATTATTTATATTGTCTGAATTTATATTAAACCCAACAATTGAAGGTGCAGATTCCTTAAATAAATTTATCCTCTCAGCATATGACAATTCTCTAAAATTCTGCGTCATCAATGCTTTTACAGCATAGCCACTATTTTGCAAAACACTTGCAATAGATAAAAGTCCCAAATTATATATAGAACTTGTCAAAAATACTGCAGATTCAAGCTGTATAAGAAATACATCAAATTTCAAGATTAAATTCCCCAATCTTTTTTATTTTTAAACTTTCTTTTTCAATTCATTAAGTCTGTTTTCAGCTTCTTTTACTTTATCCCAGTCATTTACAAAATCTTTATATTCAAGAAATTTAGTCCAAAGCTCAATAGCCCTTGCATAATCTTTTGCTTGTTCTTCTTCTAAAATTGCCAGTTCATACATAAAGAATGGATCATCTGGATCAAGTTTTACGGCTTCTCTATATTTATCCAAAGCCTCTTTATATTTGCCAAGGCTCACATAAACACTTCCAGCATTACTATATGCTTCAACATATTTTTTATCAATAGAAATTGCTTTTAAGAATTGATCAAGTGCTTCAAGAAGTTGTCCTTGTTCTTTTAAACAATTACCTAAAACACTTCTTGCCTCTACAAAATCATCTTGCATTTCAACAGCTTTTTTGTACTCTTCAATTCCCTTTTCCACAATTCCCTTTGAATAATAAGAACTTCCCAATATAAAATGAGCCCAAGCCGAAGGTTGTAAATCAAGAGAAATTTTACATTCTTCAATAGCTCTATCAACATCACCAGCAACATACCAAGCATTTCCAAGACTGCAATGAGCCCTTGCATTATCTGGAACAATTTCAATAACACGCTGGAAATATCCTATAGCTTCATTAAAATCATTTTCCATAAATCGTGCTGTACCTAAATTATTCCATGCTTCAGCAAAATTTGGATTCAAATCAGTACATTTTTTCCAAGCATTTTGAGCATCCAAAAGTTGCCCTAATTTATGATGAGCAACAGCACAATTATTCCAAGCCTCTGCAAAATCTGGTTTTTCTTCAATGGCCTTTTTAAATTCTTGTAATGCCTCTTCATGTTTGCCCTGCTTTTGATATGCAAGTCCTAAATTGTTGTGGGCATCAGGATTTTTTGTAGATAGTGCAATAGCCGATTTATAAGACTCTATTGCTTGTTCTGTTTCTCCCTTAATAGCAAGTGCATTAGCCAAATCAAAATGAGCTCTTTCAAATTGAGGTTCAGCTTCAACCGCCTTTTTATACAATTCCAAAGCCTTATCAACATCACCTTCAGCTTGTACAGTCTGCCCAAGTGAATGTTGAGCCTGTGGATTTTCTGGATCTATCTCCATAACTTTTTTATACATGGCGATTTCTTTTTCTTCATCACCATTTTTTCCATAGACAAATCCTAAATTACACATTGAAGACACAAAACTTGGATTACATGTAACAGCATATTCAAAAGAAGTTATACTATTTTTTATATCTCCACTCTTTCCAAAAGCAATACCCATATTATTATAAGCATAAGAATTTGAAGGGTCTTTTTCAAGAACTTTTCTATATTGCTCAATGGCAAGATCATATTTTTCCATTTTTGAATATGAGACACCCAAATTATTCAAAGCACTTAGATTATTAGGATTGTTAGCAACTATTTTTTCATAGGCTTTTGCTGCACTATCATATCCACCAATAGACGAACATACATTTCCTATATAAGAAAACATTCCTTCTGATTCAGGAGCATTTTCAATAACTTGACCATATAAAAGTTTAGCAGATTCATTATTTCCCATACTAACCATTGAATTGGCAAGATTTATTCTTGCTACATCAAGATAAGGATCTACATCAAGTGCTTGCCTAAAATATTGCGAAGCAGAATCCATATTACCATCAAGAAAATATGAATATCCCAAATTATTCAAAGCTCTTGCATGTCGTGGCTCTATTTCAAGAGCTCTCATAAAGCATGCTTTTGCCTGCTCTGTCTGAGATTGTTTCAAATACTTTTTGCCTTTTTCATTAAAATCATCTGCTTTTTTCTGTTGTCTTGCTGCAAGATCTGCAGGATTTCTTTCTTTTTTAGCCTTTTCTTTTTCATCCCTTGCTTTTCTACCCTCTTTTGAAGGATATGCAGGAATATCAACTCCTGTTGTGACTGGAGCAGAAGCATTTGTTGTTGAATTATTTTCGCTTAAAGGAATATTTTCTTTAAGTTCTTTTTCTGTTGTTTGACTTTTATCTTCTGTTTTTTGCTCTACATCTGCATTTTGAACATTTTCATCAACAGATTCATTATTATTTTCTGTATTTGCACTAAAAGAAGGATCACCAGAAAAATCTTCATCATCAAAATCACCAATGGCCAAAATCTGATTTACTTCTTCTTGTTCTTCAGCCATTTCATCTGAAAAAGCAAATTCTTCAGCTGAAATATCTGTTTCTTCTTCCTGTTTATTTATTTCTAAAGCATCTGAAAATAAATCCATAAAAAATCCTCCTAAGAGAATTGAAATCTTTTTTTACTTATTTTTTAGATAAGTAAAAGAAAAACCCTTCAAAAAAAATAGGTTGCAAATTTTTTTACAACCTATCTCATATATTATTTATTAGAAATTATTTTTAGTTTTAATAAATACTTCTGATTTATTATTTAATTTTTCCAAAACTTTTTTAGTTTCTTCTTTTTCAAGCAACTTTTTAGCCTTTTGTTCTTCCAAAAGTTTCTTTTCAAGCTCAAGTCTTTCTGTTTCTGCTTTTATTCTTTCAGCCTCAGCTTTTGCCTTTTCTTCTGCCAACTGTTTAGCTTTTTCTTCTGCTTTTTCTTTTTTTGTTTTTAACTCAGAATCTTTCAAAGACCTTTTCTCAGCTTCAAGTTTTTCTTTTTCTTTTTGTAATTTTTCTTTTTCTCTTTCTAATTTAGCTTTTTCTTTTTCTAATCTCGACTTTTCTCTTTCAAGTTCTTTAGCTTCAGCTTGAATTTGTTTTTCAGCTTCTGCCTTAGCTTTTTCCTCAGCTTTTTGCTTTGCTTTGTCCTCTGCTTCGAGTTTTGCCTTTTCTTCAGCCTCAAGTCTTGCCTTTTGTTGTTCTCTAAGTTTAGCCTGTCTTTCAGCTTCAGCTTTTGCCTTTTCTTCTGCTTTCTTCTCTTCAGCCTCAAGTTTTGCTTTTTGCTTTGCTTCTTCTTTTACTTTTTTTTCTAACTCAGCTTTTGCCTTTTCTTCAGCTTTCTGTTTAGCTTTTTCCTCAGCCTCTAATTTAGCTTTTTCTTCAGCTTCAAGTTTAGCCTTTTGCTTTGCTTCAGCTTTAGCTTGTTTCTCAGCTTCAGCTTTCGCCTTTTCTTCAGCTTTCTGTTTAGCTTTTTCCTCAGCTTCTAATTTAGCTTTTTCTTCGGCTTCAAGTTTAGCTTTTTGTTTTGCCTCTTCTTTAGCTTGTTTCTCAGCTTCAGCTTTTGCCTTTTCTTCAGCTTTCTGTTTAGCTTTTTCCTCAGTCTCTAATTTAGCTTTCTCTTCGGCTTCAAGTTTAGCCTTTTGCTTTGCCTCTAACTTAGCTTTTTCTTCAGCTTCAAGTTTTGATTTCTGATCATCCAAATCACTTTTCTTATTTTCATTTACATTTTGTTGATTTGAATCTTTAGATTCTGAAGAAGGATTTCTATAATTTTTATCACCTGATAAAACACGAAAAGAGATATTAAAATTTCCTTTTTTTATTGCTGTTATGCCAACCTTAGCTGTATTATTATCACCACCAGAAGTCATAACAATTTTTTGTTTTTCTCCATTATCAAGTCTTACTGTCTCATAATATTTATTTATAACTAATATTTTCCAAGGAATTTTAGAACCAAAGACAGTCAATATTCCCTGTGTCTCTTTTCCTAATTCTATATTTGAAGAGGCAAGTTTAAATTCAACATAAGGTAAAACATAAAATTTATAGTCATTTGATTTTTGTCCATTTGTTTCAACAGAAACATTGCCAACCTTCGCATTTTCAGGAACAATAACTCTTATCTCTGTTGGAGATTGAGATTTGATCCTTGCTCTTACAGTTCTAAAAAAGACAAAATTACCTGAAGAACCAAAATTTTTACCTTTTATAACAACTTCATCAGACACATAAGCTCTATTCGGCGTAATTTCTTCTATTACAGGAGCTTGTGCATAAGACTTTCCAAAAATAAAAAGACTTAAAAACATAAACAAAAATATAAAACCAAATTTTATTTTCATAAAAACTCCTCAAAATTGGTTAACAATTATCTAAATAAAAAAATTTGCTATATTATTTCAAAATTAACTATTATTTTTTCTATTCAAAATATATTTTTCCCTTTGTTTGATAATTTATTAACAATTTTCAGTATATTTTGTCAATTCAGAATAAATCTCATTAATATCTTTTTCAAAATAATTTGAATAATAAACAACATGAAAACCATAATTTGTTTTCTTTACATTAAACATATTTACCAAAGAATGTGGAAATACATCAAGAGAAACAAAATTAATACACAAACAATCTTTATCACTATTATCATCTACAACATCATTTTTCGCTACATTTAATTGTCCTTGTTTAACAATCTTAATTTCAGCAACATTATCCCATTTTACAGATGCTATTCTAAGTCCCATAAATAATTTCAATTCATTATCATCTGCAGAAATAAAACCTGTTTTTTGTAGATACTTTAATTTTTTCAAAACTACAATACTAAAATAACAAGCAAGACAATAAAGCAAAATACAGACAAAAATAAATATCAATATAAAATTAATTCCAAACTCATCAACCAATGGTTCTATTGGTTTATAAAGCAATTCCAGTATATTTTCAAGTATATCCAGTATATAATGAGGCGTGTGTTCAATAATATACATAAAAATAGATGCACATACCTCAAAAATATTCTCAAATACCTTAATTCCAGCAAGTGCTAAAATAAAAGTAATAACAGTAATAAAAATAAATGATACTCCCAATAACGGAATTATCAAAAAAATATAAATAAATATTTTCACAATATTGATAATACTATTTGTTTTCTCACTTATCTTAAAATCCATAAAAACTCCAAAAATTATATATTTCCCTTTGTTTGATATTTCACTGACGGTTTTCAATATATTTTGTCAATTCAGAATAAACCTCATTAACATCTTTTTCAAAATAACTTGAAGAATAAACAACATGAAAACCATAGTTTGTTTTATTTAAATTCAAAATATTTACAAAAGAACGAGGAAACATATCAAGAGATACAAAATTAATACACAAAAAATCTTTATCACTGTTACTATTATCTACAACATCGTTTATTGCTACCTTAAATTGTTCTTGCTTAACAATTTTAATTTCAGCAACATTATCCCATTTTACAGATATAATTCTAAGTCCCATAAATAATCTCAATTCATTATTATCTGCAGAAATAAAACCAGTTTTTTGTAGATACTTTAATTTTTTCAAAATCGGCACTCCTACAAGAAAAAAAACAAGAAAATAGAAGCAAATCAAGGCAACAATATAAATCCCTTGCCGATTTACATCAAAATCTTTTATTCCCACACAGAAAAATAATAATAATACTCCCAAAAACGGAGATATAACAAAAGAATAAATAAATATTTTAGCAACAACTAATCGAAAATTGAATTTTTCACTTATATTAAAATCCATAAGAACTCCAATAATATATATTTTTTGAGTGTGTAAAAAAAAGTAAATATATCTATTACTGTATTTTAAATAGAGCCGATCGACTTAATTTTTAAGTAAAAAAATAATAATTTACAGGCTTAGATTGCCACGGCTAAAGCCTCGCAATGACAAACTGGCAGTATACAGGCATATATTGGGTAGTTTATAGCAAATTTTTATTTACTTATTTTTTTAAAATTAACTAACACAAGTCGTTAAACAAATAATTCTAACTCTCCAAAACAAGTTTCTCATTTAGAGTTTTTTCACAACCTCTTTTTTTTATAATTCAGCAAAAAAATAAAAACTCCGCTCAAATTGACATTTTTCATTCAGCAATTAATAATATATTTTTATATAGATAGAAGGAAAAAGAGGCAAAGAAAGAAAAGTTTTTTAGCAAAATTAAATTTGGGATAATTTTGACATGAAAAAACGATTGACTTACCAAAATAATACTCAAAAAAATGAAAAAATAGACAAAATTGCTCTTGAATCAGAGATGCAAAATTCTTATATAGATTATGCAATGAGTGTTATCGTGTCTCGTGCTATTCCAGATGTAAGAGATGGCTTAAAACCTGTTCACAGAAGAATTCTATATGCAATGAATAATTTAAATTTATTCCCTTCTGCTTCTTTTAAAAAATCAGCTACAATAGTTGGAGAAGTTTTAGGTAAATATCATCCACATGGTGATTCTTCTGTATATGATGCACTTGTAAGACTTGCACAAGATTTTAACATGCGTTACCCATTGATAAAAGGACAAGGAAATTTTGGTTCAATAGATGGAGATCCTGCAGCTGCATATAGATACACGGAAGCAAAAATGACAGAAGTAGCAATGGATATAATGGAAGATTTGGACAAAAAAACTGTGGAATTTACAGAAAATTTTGATGCTTCCTTAAGAGAACCAAAAGTAATGCCATCAAAAATTCCAAATTTAATAGTAAACGGTTCATCT
>CADAWZ010000083.1 GCA_902791745.1 uncultured bacterium | reverse complement strand
AGTTTTAAATGTTTCTTCTCTACTATTTTTAGTTTCTTTTCCCTTAAAATCGTTTTGCATTCCACCGCCAAGTATTCCAGCTAAACCTTCTGCTTTAGATGTTTGCATTACTACTAAACCTGTTAACATAATACAAACTAAACCATAAATAAAACAGAAAATCCATGTAAGTATATTCATAAAAATAGAACTCCATAACTTGTTACATAATTGTGCTTTATAATATCACATATAAAATAATTTGTCAATTTCTTTATATAAATTTTTAAAAGTGTCTTTTAAAAACTTACTTTATATAGCTATATATTATCCACTTTATCCACTTTTTTATGTGGATAAGTGGATAAATTAATGTTTTTAAATAGAAAAAGGATAAGAAAGATTTTTGAAAAAAAGTATACTATAAAAATAAAATAAACTTTTAAGGAGGCAAAAAATGAAAAAAATCATTTCTCTAATTTTAATTTTCTTTTTATCTTCCTTTTCTTTTACATGGGCCTCACAATTTGATGATATAAAGAAAAAAGGAGACAATTTAGTTGTCAAAAAACAGTATTCTCAAGCTGCCGAATGTTATGAAGAACTATTAAAATTGAAACCCGAAAGTTATGTTATTGCAAATAATTTAGGTTTTATATATGCAGAAATGGGAGATTATAGTAAGGCTCTTGAACTATATCATAAAGCACTTTCTATAAAACCTGGTTACAAAGATGCTGAAAATAATATCTTAGCTGCAAGTGCAAATTATGCACAAGATTTGATTGAAAAAGGTAAATATGAAGCTACCATAAAAATGCTTGCAAAAATAAAACAAGAATTTCCAAATGCAGGTGAACTTTATTATTATACTGGTGTGGCTTATCAAGCTATGGATAGATTGCAAGAAGCTGTAACTGAATGGAGAAAATCAGCAAAAATCAATCCAAATTCAAGTATTGCTATTTATTTAAAAGGTCTTGAAGAAATCATGGCTGGTGATAATGAAAAAGCAATAAGAACATTTTACTCTGCACTTGAAAAAAGTCCAAATAATGTATATGCAAGAAATATGCTTGGTTTATTACAAGCAAAACGAGGAAATATAGAAGCAGCAGAAACTCAATTCAAAAAAATAACTGAACAGCGTCCAAATTATGTTGAAGCATACTTAAATCTTGGCTATTTGGCGGAGCAAAAAGGCGATTCACAATCTGCAATGAACTATTATAAAATGGCAAATGTCAAAAATCCATATTCAATAAAAGCAGCAATAAATATGGGAAAAATATATCAGAAAATGGGAAGATATTTTGATGCTGAAACTTGTTTTAAAAAAGCAAGTAGACTATTTCCATTTTCAGGAGAATTACACAGACTACTTGCTATTACTTATTCAAATGAAAAGAAATTTTCGGAAGCAATAGAAGAATTCAACACAGCACTCGGAATAAATCCAAATGATGCTGAAGCATTATATGCAATTGGCTTGATATATGCAAGAAGTGATTCTGAAGCAGATAAAAATAAAGCAATAGAATTTTTAAATAAATGTAGTCAAATACAAAATTCCCCTTATGCACCTTATGCTATTCAAAAATTAAATTCAATGAATGTTTCAGCAAGCTCAAATATTTCTTCTCCTTCTATACAAAATACAGATATTTTAGCAGAAAGTCCAGAAGGAGATTTATCTATGTCTATTCCGTCAGAATGGACAGAAGTACCTCAACAGACAGATTCTAATGATAAATACATGTGGGTTATGTCTAATTTAGAAAAAGGAATAATGTTTATTGTTTATAAACCAATAAAGGGAAGTGAATCTGTGTCTAAAAGAGAAGCTGAAAAAATTGCAGGAAAATTAAATTCTAAAAAGACTATTGATTCAAATTTTAATGGTACTAAATATTTTGTAATTGAAGGAAAAAATCAATCAAATAAAATAAGAAAAGTTTTTTCAACATCAAATTCAGGCAAAATATATATTTTCATGGCTGAATTTCCAAAACCTGAAAATATATCAGATATAGAAAAATTAATGAATTCTGTTAAAATAAAATAAAAAAATGCTAAAAAAAATTATTATTGTATCAATTTTATTGTTTATTTTTTGTAATGTTTCTTATGCTGTTGACTACAGCGATATTTTTGTTTTATATAATCAAAAAAATTTAAAACAATTTACCTGTAAAGGTTGTTCTTTTAACGAAAAAAACAATAAAATAGAAATATTAGATAAAAATTCATATATTTTATCTCCTGTAATTAATTTGCCTTTTTATTTTGGAGAAGCTGTCCCTTCTTGGAATATAAAATGTCCTGAAAAATCTTCATTTTCTGTATTTGTCAGATTTGGAAATGATATAAAAAACAAAAATATTTTGTCTCCATGGCTTCTTATGGGTGAATGGAATGAAAAATGTGATTATAGTAAATTAAAATCATATATTTCAAATTCTAAAATAGAGGGAAAATTTGACAATCCTTTTAAATATCTTGAAACCAAAATAGAGACAGACTATATTTTATCTTCCAACAATTTTAATCAAATTCAATTTTGTTTTATTTTCAATATTAGCCCCAATGATGATGTAGAATTTTCATCTCTGAGTATCTCCGCATCAACACATAGGGGAGACAAAAAATTAAATCTATATGAAAAAACAAATTTAGGTAAAAATTCATATATTGCTGTACCATTTCGTTCTCAAGGCTGGGAAGACAAAAAAATTTCAAGTGAAATATGTAGTGTTGTATCAACAGCAACAGTAATGGATTATTATGGAGTAGATATAAAAACAGCTGAACTTGCAAAAGTTGCATATGATACAAGATATAAAATGTATGGAATGTGGTGGCGTGCTGTTCAATCTGCCCATCAATATGGATTTGACGGATATGTTAGACATTTTCGCTCTTTTGAAGATGTAAAAGAATGTATAGATAAAAAAAATCCAGTTATTGCATGTATATGTGTAAACAAAAATGATATAGCTGAAGACCCACAATATGAAACAGATGGTCATGTAATAGTGATTTTGGGATTTGATGAAAATGGAGATATACTCTGTGCTGATGGTGGTTTTAGAAAAGAAGAAGATGGAATTTTATCTTATAAAAGAGAAGAATTTGAGAAGATTTGGTTTGTTAATGGTGGAGGAATAGGTTATTTTATAACACCATCTAAAAAGGAAATTTTCCCATAAAAAACAATATATTATATTAAAATATTTTATAATATAGTGATTTGTGAAAAATAACATGGAAAATGTATCGCTTTATAGAAAATGGCGTTCTCAGACATTTCAAGATATTGTCAGTCAAGGTCATATAACAAAAACCCTTACAAATGTAATTAAGAATCCAAAATTACTCGCACATGCTTATTTATTTTCTGGTCCAAGAGGAACAGGAAAAACAAGTATGGCTCGTATTTTTGCAAAATCTCTTAATTGTCTTAGTGAAAGTGAAGATAAACCCTGTAACAAATGTTCTTGTTGTATAAATATAACAAAAGGCAATTCAATGGATGTAACAGAGATAGATGCAGCTTCTCACACATCTGTTGAAATGGTCAGAGAATACATAATCAATAAAGTAAATTTCGCTCCTTCTGAAGGCAAATATAAAATATATATAATAGATGAAGTTCACAAGTTAAGTAATTCTTCATTTAATGCACTTTTAAAAACATTGGAAGAACCACCAAGTCATGTTGTTTTTATATTAGCTACTACGAATGTAGAAGACTTACCACCAACCATAATTTCAAGATGTCAAAGATTTGATTTTCACAGAATAACACATTCAGAAATAGTCAATAGATTAAGATATATATGTCAAAAAGAAAATTTTTCTGTTTCTGATGGTGCATTAAGCATAATAGCTTCTGTTTCTTCAGGAGCATTGAGAGATGCTTTGGTATTACTTGAACAAGCTATATCATTTTCTGACGGAAATATAACTGCTTCAAATATATCTGCACTTTTGGGAATATCTGATTCTGAAATACTATTTTCAATAAGCGAACTTGCACATAATAAAAATGTTCAAGAATTGATGCTATTAATTGATAAAATAATTGGTGAAGGTAAAGATATACTGAGATTATCAAAAGATTTAACAGAACATTATAGAAAACTTTTACTTACAAAAGTAATAAATGATGCAAATACTATTCTGGATTTACCTGATGATATATTTGAACAATACAAAAAAACTGCACAAACATATAGCGAAGAAAAAATTATAAACAATATAAAAATAATATCTAATCTTATTATTGAAATTAAAGACAATCCTTGTAGAAGAGCTTTATTTGAAATTGCTATATTAAAAATAGCCTCAAATATAGGAACAGATTCATTACAAAATCTTTCACATAGAGTAAAAGCTCTTGAAATAGCTCTTTCATCAAATACTCCTCTTCAAACTTCAAATAAATATTATATTGAAGATAAAGCTTCAGAAAATAGAAGTTTAGAAGTACAAGAAGTTACAAGACAGACAATAGCAGAAGAATCACAAAGTGAAAAAACTACATCAACAGAGAATGTAAGAATTTTTCAAAATGAAAATATTAATTTAGAGAAGGAATGGAAAAAAATAATGGCCACAATAAGGTCAGAAAAAATTCCTCTCCATGCAATACTTGCGGATCCAAATGTAAAACCTGTATTTGTAAGTGAAGATGAAATTCATTTTATATTAAAAAATGGGTATGAATTTCATAAAGCACAAATTGAAAAAAATATTCAATTTATAAAAGATGTAATAAAAAGGTTAACAAATATAGATATCAAAATACAAGTATCTTTTAGTAATCCAGACACAAAGGCAATTAATAAAAAAGAAGAAATTAAAAGAGATGAGCCTAAGGAAGATAAATTTATTATAGAGCACAGACAACTTGTTCAAAAAGCATTAGAAATATTTAATGGACGACCAATATAATTTTTTTATAAGGGGAAAAAAATCATGTCAAGACAATTTAGAAGACAAGTACAAAAACAAAAAGCTCCAGCTGGCGGTGGAATTGGCAATATGAGCATGCCAAATATGAGTTCACAGATGGGCAATATCATGAAAATGCAGGAGATGATCCAAGAAGATTTGGGGTCAAAGACAGTTGAAGGAACATCTGGAGGAGATCTTGTAAAAGTAGAAATGAATGGAAGACAAGAACTCATCAGCATAAAAATTAATCCTTCAGTTGTAAACCCTGAAGAAGTTGATATGCTTGAAGATCTCTTAACAGTAGCATTTAAAGATGCTTTGGCAAAATCCCAAGAACTTGGAATGGAGTCAATGAGCAAATTAACTGGTGGACTAAAAATTCCAGGACTTTTTTAGGAATTAAACATGTTAAACAAAATTGCTGAACCTTTAGAAGATTTGATTAATGAATTAATGAAACTTCCTTCTGTTGGTCCAAAATCAGCTCAAAGGCTTGCTTTTCATTTTGCTAATACAGATAAAAAAGATATAGATAAACTTTGCCATGCACTTATGGGAATAAAAGAAAAACTTTTCAAATGTAGTGTATGTGGCAATTTTTCAGAATCAAAAATTTGTAATATATGCTCAGACAAATCAAGAACAGATGAAATTATATGTGTTGTTGGAGATTTCAGAGATTTAATTGCTATAGAAAAATCTCATGCATATAAAGGAAAATATCATATACTTGGTGGTTTAATTTCTCCATCTGATGGAATAGGTCCAGAAAATCTGAATATAAAATCACTTGAAGAAAGATTAAGCAATGGAGATGTCAAAGAACTTATAATAGCAACAAATCCAAATGTAAATGGAGAGACAACTGCACTTTATCTTGCTAAAACAATGTCAAATTATGGCATAAAAATAACAAGAATAGCTTATGGGCTTCCTGTTGGATATAATCTTGAATATGCAGATGACATAACAATATCAAGAGCAATAAAAGGACGAAGAGAAATTTTATAAATTTGATCGTTATTTTTAAATAAGTGACTGTATTGAAAAAAAATCAATATAGCCACTTATTTTTTTTCAAATAAACAAATATTCCTTAATAAATATTTCAAAAATATATCAAAATATAACAAAAAATATTAAATATTACATTTGTGAAAAAATTCATTATTTAATTTATTGCAATCGTGAAATAATACATAAATTATTTGTTTAACCTATTTACTAATTGAATTTTTAAGTGATATAAAAGACATCAAACAAATATTTTTTTTAGAGGTTTAAGATTATGAATAACCAATTTATGTGTTCAAATGTAATGTATTACAATAATTTTTCTTACAACAATTCCAATTACGGAATGAACTATTTTGGAAATGCTTACAATTACGGTTTTGGAAATATGTATCATATGCAAATGCAACAAATGATGATGCAACAAATGATGATGCAAATGCAGACAATGCAAATGATTCAACAAATGGGTGGACAAGCTTGGAGAATGAATGGAGTAGGAGCAATGCAACAATTACCTTCATTCCCAAAATTTCAACAAAATGAACAAATAGCTCCTGCTGTTAAAGAAAACAAAGCAAATGAAGCAAATGCTAAAAAAGCAAATGAAGCAAAGCCTTCCAAAAAAAGTTCAAAAATCTTAGAAAAAATAAGTGGAACAGCTGGTTCAGCGATAGGTAAAGGCATAGGAACAGTAATAGGCGGAGCAATAGGTGGTCCAATAGGTGGTATAGTTGGTAATTTAGCTGGTGGAGCTATAGGAAAATTAGCTGGTGGAATTATAGAAAAAGTAGGTGGCAAAATAGCTGGTGGAGCAATAAACAAAGTAGAAAATGGTGCAAAATCCATTTTCAAAAAAATAGGTAGCTTCTTCGGATTCTAAACAAAATGTTAAAGATAAAAGGTGGTGAGTGAAATTGAACCCTGACCTTAATCTCAAACTAAAAACTCGGTGCTGAAAGGATATCAACACCGAGTTTTTATTTATAAATTAATCGTATTTAATGAATTATACTGTTTTATTTTTTTTAATTCAGAAAGTGTTATATTCAAAATTTTTTCATGTATAACATTTGCAGGAAGTGTCCCATCTATATATCTAAATCTATTTGGTTCATCTTCAATTAAAGCAAGATAACCATCTCTAACTTTTCTGAAAAAACCTATTTTTTCTCTTTCAAGTCGTTCTGGAACTTCTTCTTTTTCTTCAAGCCTCATTTTAACTCTTTTAACAGATTCTTCAGGTGTTAAATCAAGATAAAAAGTCAAATTAGGAGAAATTCCCCATGTTGCGGTTGAATTAACTTCTTTTACAAAATTTTCTGGAATTCCCCTTCCAAATGATTGATATGCCAAAGAAGAATCAGTAAATCGATCAGATATAATTATATATCCTTCTTCAAGCCACGGTCTCAAAAATTTATCAGCATGTTCAGCTCTTGCAGATGAAAATAACAAAAATTCTGTAAGTGCAGACATCTCATTTTCAGGGTCTGCAAGAAGTTTTCTTATTTTATCACCAAGGCTTGAACCACCTGGCTCACGAGTTGTCAAAACAGGTAAAGATTTTTTAGAAAGTGCCTCTTGTAAAGCCTTTACTTGCGTTGTTTTACCAGTTCCCTCTATACCTTCAAAAGTTATAAAAAAACCGTTCAAAATAATCCTCCAAATTTTTTCTTATGGAAATTATTTTTTCTTTTTCTCCCTTTTGTCCTCTTTATTGCAGATTTTTTTTCTCTTTGTTAGTTTTTACCTGATCTGCTTAATAAATTACTAAATTTAAATTAAGTGGCTTAGATTGCCACGGTCGCACAGCTCCCTCGCAATGACAAAGTGGTAGTATACAGACATATATTGGATAGTTTATAGCAACTTTTATTTACTTATTTAGCACGGAAATAAATTTTTGTTATTAATTTAATAATTTTCAAAAATAGGCACTATTTAACAAGTAAACAAAGTTTTGGGGTATAATAAAGGGAACGATTTCAATTTTCTATAGTAGTTTCTATAAACATGCACTTAGAAAAAGAATGGTTGTTTTTAGAAGTTAAACATAAACTTTGGGGTAAAATTGTTTAGTGAGTCTTATTATACCCCAAAACTAAAACTTGCAATTTCGTCATAAGTAGAAAGAAATATTAGCAAACTACACAAAACAGGATAAATGTTATTTTTGTGAGAAAAAGCGAACGACATCACAATTATTTTTTAATAAGATTTTATTAAAAAGTAATTGTGTAAAAAGAGAGCTTTTTCAAACAAAGTAACATTCGGCAGTTAATAAAAAATCAGTATTTTTGAAAATTGCTGTAACTAAAAAAAGAGAGCCGATCGACTTAATTTTTAAGTAAATAATAATTTACAGGCTTAGATTGTTGCGGTTCCCTCCTTGTGAGGGTAAGGTTTTAAAAACTCTAAAGAGTTTTTAACTATTTCTTTAGCTCCCTCGCAATGACAAACTGGCAGTGTACAGGCATATATTGGATAGTTTATAGCAAATTTTTTATTTATTTATTTAATTTTCTACAAAATCGACTCGGCAAAAGCCGAGAATAAAAAAAGATTAAAGCTTGCTCCATAAAGCGGGCCGCACAACACGATTGTTACAGCGAGCATAGTAGCGAACATAGACATCACCGAAACTAATGACATAATAAACATGGTCACTATCATTAGGATAAGGAGAACGAAGCCACCAAACACTATAACCATTACTACTATTTACATAAGCACCATTTTTAACGGCATATTCAGTAGCTTTACATTGTCTCTCATCCTTATTAGCAAAATATTTTTCTGCCTCTTCTTGACTCAACAAAAACACATTATCACTTGTGCCGACATCTGAAAGATTAGAAAGATTTATACACTTCTTCTCTTGATCTGTAAATGCTTTATTATAAAATTCACCATTCAACCACTTGCGAATTTCACTATTTACCCATTTATTTGAACTACCATCAAAACGCTTTGCGTCAAGACCATATCTCGAGATCACAAGCATTTTATTATTTTCTTTTGACAATACAAGCCATTCAATGGGCTGAATATCACCATTTGAAGTCTGTGGATAACTGCCAAATTTTATATACTCGCCAACTTTTGCATTT
>CADAWZ010000082.1 GCA_902791745.1 uncultured bacterium | reverse complement strand
GATAATGCTATTTTCTTATATATTTCCTGAACATGCTCTTTTAAAGCCAGTTATAAATGATAATGGCAAAGTAATAGGTACAGAATGTTTGTTGTGATAAAAAAAGGGGCTGTGAATGTTCACAGCCCCTTTTTTTATCTTCCAGTAATTTTGTCTATAATTCCATATTGTATAGCTTCTTCAGCTGTTATTTTTTTTGCATTGAAAAGCTCTTTAAATAATGGAATTCCTTTTTCTTTTGTGATTTCTTTATAAATATTTTCTACTTCACTTTTTGTTTTGATTATTGCTTTGCCTGCTTCGATCATGCCTTCATCTGTCTTTGTTTCTTCAGTTTCCTTAACCCAAAGATAATTAAATGTTGTTATTTCAGAGTAGGGGAGAGCAAGTCTTTCATTTCCCATTGCTAATAAAAGCATGGCACCACTTCCTGCTTGTTCAAGACAAATTGTTTTTATTTTTAGTTTGCTTGATTTTATTTTTTCAATTATGCCTAAAAAAGCTTGTGTGGAACCACCAGGTGAATTTATGTACATGTCTGCTGTATCACCTGTTTTTTCGAGTATGTCGATTACTTCTTCAATCTGTTTTCCTATAGGATTGCTTATTATTCCATCAACTAAAATTATTCTTTTGTCGATTAAATTTTTGTGAAGTTGTTGTATCCTTTTAAAAAGTTCTTCTTTTTGTGCTTTGGTTAAATTATCTGCTTTTTCAATCATGTTTTTAAGTCCTTGTATTTCGATTTTCTACTTTTTCTATGTTGTATTTAGAAAATCATTTTTTCCCCTTTTTTCTGTTTGTTCATTCCAAAATAGTCGTTTTAGTATATTCTGAGATTAAAAATATTTATGTGAAATAAATAAAATATAAAAAAGGAAAAAAATAATTTGATTATTTCTTTAGGAATAGTATGTTTCCCCAATATTTAAAAAAAAATCGTTAGTTCTTTATTCAAACTTAAATGTTTTTTGATTTGAAGCCCGTAAAGAAGCAATATTTTCACTTTTCATTGTCAATATTCTATTTCTCTGACGCATTGTATTATTTACAATTAATACTTTGACATTGTTGTTAGTTGCATAATCAAACACTTTTAATACTTTATCATCTTTTCCACATACAGAATAAACAATAATTGTTTTTAATGGAAAATTATCAACAACATATTTGACAGTTTCTTTAATACGCTTTATGTCAGAATTATATCTCATATGTCCTTTTGTGCTGAAGGCTATAGTTGTACAATTTTCAAATCCACTTAGATATAATGGCAATTTTTCAGGTGATACATAAATTGCATTTGGAATAACAATAGCCCTAAGTTCTATCTGAAACCAAAGCATAATAACTCTAATCTTAAATAAACGGCTTTCGTTTTCGTATCTCCATATATCATCAAAAATAGAATAATCAGGAGCAATTACAAAATTTATATTGGCATATCTTTTTTTATATTTTTCAAGGAGTTTTTTATCGTTGTAATAAATGGCATTATATAATCCATTTAGATGATCAAATGTCCTATCATAAGAATAAAAAGCCAATGCAGTTTTAGGTGTATAGTAAAATTTGCTTTTTTCTGTATTTAAGGCTATAAAATCAGGGTATATGTCAGGATCGCAGTAGTGTATTGGTAGATGATTTTCATTAAATTCTGCTTGATTAAGCCAATATGCAATCTCATAATTCAATTTACTATTTATATCAATTTTTTGCCTAACAGGTTGACCATTCGGCATTTTATTTTTACAAGAAATTTTTCTCATAATTTCTTTACCTTTTTTTAAACTTTGCTTTTATTATTCTTTGTTCTTTATCCATTTTTATTTAAAGGGGTAACTTGTTTGCAAAATTGAATATTTTATATTTAAGCTATCTAAATATTTAGCATATTCTGATATAAACCAAGAATAACCTGTAAAAATAGTTTTATTTCCTGATTCAAGAACTTTTTTAGCTTCTGACAAATCACATCCCATTATTTTAGATATTGCCTTTATATTTTTCTTTGAAACTTTATTGCCTTCTGAAAGAACAATTTTATATGTAATTTTTACTCCCCCATGGTCTTTCCACAGTTGATTATATGCAGAAATTATATCTGTTATCGTATCAAAATATTCAAAACAAGGTACTAAAACACAACCTTTAGGATTTGTAAATTGAACATTTTCATCTTCAAATGCACTCATCCATGAGATTTCTATATTATCTCTAACTTTTCTAAACATAACATCTGGAACAAAAGCTCCAGCCCTTTCATGAACCCAACAATGTTTCCAAGACCAATCCTCTAATTTATCATAATATCTGTCAAATTCTTCTTGATCATCAGTGTCAAAGTCTCTTGCAATATCATCCATTTCTACTGCAGAATTTGCTTTAATATCATAAGGAAATGGTTCATCATGCTCGATAAATGAAAGAGTATATTTTAGATATTCCAATAAATCATCTAAATCTCCAGTTGTTGTCCATTTTTCTTTGGAATCATATATATATTCCAAAATATTTTTTCCATTGACATAAAAATAAAATTCTGTCATGTGTTCTTCAAGATCATATATCTTGAAATCTGCTTTTATTATTTTTTGTTGTTCTTTGTTCATTTTTTACCTTTCCATTTATTTTTTCTTATCTCATTAAATTCATTATTTCTTATTTTTCCATCTTTACGCATTATTTTTAGAACATTAGGAGGTAATTTTTTTATTTCATAACAATGATAACCTCCAGTATTATCTGGTTGATATACAATTATTTTTCCTTCTTCCGTAATATTATATATTTGCTTACCTCCAGGTTTTTTATATCCTGTTTTTAAAAGTCTTTCTCCTTCTTCTTTAGATTTTACAGGATTTAAAGACCCCCATCCGCCTTTTTCATGTTTTGGAGAAGGAGCATATTTAAGAGGTGTTTTATTTTCAGGAATATACGATGAACCATAAGACGGACTTTGTGATAAATTACTCCAATTACTACTTGATTGTCCAAATGTACTTTGATTTGAAGACAATGAAGAAGCACTACCTACATTTGAACCACTTGCCATGTTTACTGTCCCTTTCAAAATAATAAAAATGAAAGGCAGTTATGTTGGAAGTGTTTGATTTATCGCTTAAATAAATTTTATTTTGATGTATCAAAATGAAAAAACTCCTTTCGTTTTTGTCAATAAAAATTTAAACATATAGTCTTGACAAAGAAAAAGGAGTTATATATAATTAATTAGTTTAGATAAGTTACATTTTATATGTAACTCCTTTTTGAGTGTACGATTAGACTGTTGCCGCAGTTTATTTGTACACTTTCTTTTTTTCAAGAAGTTATATGTATAATATTTCTTATTTTATTTTTATTATCACTCACAAATTGTAATTTGTAAATAGTTTAAGAGTATTTTTTTTTAAAAAAGCTCATATAATCTATTTTTTTATATTTTTATCAAATTATATTTAAAAAAAACAAGTATTAAATATTAATTTTTAAATAATAAAATAAATAATTCTTAATTATTACCCTCTAAGTATTTCAAGTAGTTCTATAAAAAAGTAAAATTTATTTCTTTTTTTATCAGTTCCAAAAAGAATTCCAGCTTCTTCCAATTTATCGAGATACTTTTTAGCTTGCCATTTTGAAATATCCAATTTTTCGGTAAGATACTTTGAATTTAAAATTGGTTGGCTAAATAAGACATCTAAAATCTTGTTATATTTAGTTGTTATTACTAAATCTTGTAATGTTTTTTCTGTTTTAAGATATAAATTATTTATAGAATCTATGTATTTTATATGTTTTTGTGTCTGAACAATACATTTATTCAAAAAAAATTTTATCCATTCATTAAAATCACCAGTTCGAGAACTCGTCAATTTATTGTAATAAACTAATTTATCTTGACTTATCGCCTCACTTATGTAAAAAAAAGGATAATTCAATACTTTTGATTTAAACAAATACAAACCAATTAAAATCCTTCCAACTCTCCCATTTCCATCTTCAAATGGATGAATTGATTCAAACTGTGAATGTAATAATGCTGATTTTATTAAACTTGGAATTTCATCTTTTTTATTTATAAAATCGATCAATTCGTCCATATATTTTTTTGTTTCTGTGTAGTCAGGAGGATTGAATATTATTTTTTTGCTACTATTTACAATAAAATTATTTTTTTCCTTATATTTTCCCAATGTTGATTCTTTTTTGGGAGGTATTATATCTTTTAACATTATTTCATGTAATTTTTGAATAAGTGTATGAGAAAAATCGTTATATCGTAAATAGTCTATTCCATATATTAGAGCATTTGTATAATTTTTAGCTTCTATTAATGGTTTATTATTACTTTTAGGGGATAATTCGCTTTCTATAATATCGCTTATAGTTGTTTGTGTTCCCTCTATATACATGGAAGATTGGGCTTCTTGTTTATGAAGTAATGGAATTAATATTTCAGAAAATTTATAATTTGTTATTTTACTTTCTAAAATACCAAAATTTTTGGAGGCAAGAAAAAATTCATTTATAAAATAATTTGTATCATATTCATGTATGCGTTCTTTTATAAATTTTAACATTATTACCTCCTCATTTTTTTCCTATATTTGTATTATACTTGATAAAGCATAAAATGTCAATAAATTATGAGCATATTTTTAAAAATATGCTCATAAAATAAAATAAGTATCTCTTTAATCTTTATTTTTCACGCAATCTGCGGAGCATTGCAAATTCGTCAAGATTTTTATCGAGCATAGCCGTATCGCTACTATGAACAACTTCTCTATATTTTCCATCACCACAGAGAATAGGATTTGGCAAAGTCAATGAAGTTATATCTCCATTTGGTGTCAACATCTCCAATGTTTCACCTGCATACATGTTGCCTTTTACTTTAAATTCCCTCATATCATCTTTTATATTTCCTGTGCCATGAGCTATAAATTCTGCGTCAGAAATATATTTTGCTAAATCTGTGCTGTAGTCATTTTCATTGACTTGACCATTTCTCATGAAGCCTTCTGAATATCTTCTGTTTGATACTCTTGAAAGAAGTTCTAAACATTTTTCATCAGGTATTTCTTTTCCGTCGAGTAATTGTCTATAAATAGAAACAACAGAAGCCAAATAGTGAATATTTTTCATTCTGCCTTCTATTTTTAGTGAAGTTACTCCAACTTCTTGAAGTTGTTTTACAAATCTGTAAAGTGCTAAATCCCTTGAATTGAACAAATAAAGTCCTCTTTCATCTTCAAATACAGGCATGTACTCATTTGGTCTCGTCTCTTCTGAAAGATAATATTTCCATCTACAACTTTGAGCACATTGTCCCTTATTTGCCCCTCTTTTTGCAAGATAATCACTTATTGCACATCTACCAGAATATGAAAAACAGACTGAACCATGAATAAAAACTTCAGTTTCTATTTTTCCTTTTGTATCTTCTGCTATCTGTTTTATTTCATCAAAAGAAAGTTCTCTTGCTAAATTTACTCTTGTAGCTCCCATTTTTGAATAAAAAAGTGATGTTTGAGAACTTACAGTATTTGCCTGGGTGCTTACATGAATTGGAACTTTTGGACATGTCTCAATAAGGGTTGAAATAAGCCCTATATCTGCAACAATAAAAGCATCTGCTCCTATTTCTTCGAGTCTTTTTGCTGTTTTTTTAAGATCTTCATATTCGTTGGAGCGAGGATATATATTTAATGTTATAAATCCTTGTTTTCCAAGTTTATGTAAATGATTTAATCCTTCTTCGGCTTCTTCAAAAGTAAAATTTCCTGCGAAACTTCTGAGAGAAAAATTTTTCATTCCAAAATATACTTCATCTGCACCATAAGCAGAAACCCAGTAAAGTTTTTCAAGAGTTCCTGCTGGAGCTAATAACTTTGTCATGTTTTTTTGTCCTTCCAATTCAATAAAGTTTTTGGAGTGTAATAAAGAGAACGATTTCAATTTTCTAAAGTAGTTTTTATAAAAAATGCAGTATCAAAAATGATGGTTGTTTTTGGCATTTATATATAAATTTTTGGATAAAATTGTTTAGTGAACTTATTACACTTCAAAAACTAAAACTTGCAATTTCGTCATAAGTAGAAAGAAATATTAGCAAATAGCAATTAACTATGTAAATGTTGTTTTGTTTTGAAAAATCGAACGACATCACTTTTTATATTTAAATAAGAATTTATTTAAATATAAAAATGTTAGAGTGAGATTTTTATAACAAAACAACATTTGGCAGAAAATAAGCTAATTATTTAATTTCCAATTTATCGTTTATCTTTTTCTCCAATGTTGATTATAATCATGTAAATGCAGATTTGGATCAAATAGATGAGAATCCGTCTGAATTATTGTTCCATCATCACTTTCAAAAGTATGATTATAATAACTATTATCCTTTATTTCTGTCCAATTGTTATTATAATTAGATAAATCAGTGTTTGGATCAAACAGAGAAGAATTAGTCCTGATTATTGTTCCATCATCTCTTTCAAAAGTGTACATGTAATTATAATCACCTCTATACCTTTTGGTAGAACCTTTTGCTGAATCTTGCCATGAACCAACGCTTGAACTATGCCCTGAACTTGAATTTACCACATTTTGGTTGCCACTACCATTTATGCGACTGTGATACATAGCTCTGATTCTATCTTGTGATTCAGAAGCATTTTTACGCATGCTTCTGTAAATTTCGTCTGTTTCTTTTCTTAATTGCGAGATTCTATCGTATGTATCACCTGTTTTGTTATTAGTTGTTCTTTTAGACGATGATTTATGAGATGCTGAAAAGAACGAGTCTTTTAATTTGAGCCAATTTTTATCTATTTGAATTTGTTGTATTTTCTTTGATAATTCAGTTAGTAAATGCTGGTGTTCATGTTTCACAGTTACCCTTATTGTTCTTATGGTCCCAGGATTAAAATCGAGTACCATTCCATTTGGCAACATAAAAGGTGCTAACATATTAAAAGGAACAGGTTCTCTTATTGAGGCTATTTCTAAAGTTGTTATTGTATCTAATCCATTCACTTTTCCAGTTATTGTTGCAGACCTATATGTATATTCTCCAAAGTGAGAAAGTGAAGTGACACCAATAGCTTTATAACTGTTTATTGTTTTGTTTATTTGTGATTTTATACTCTGTTCTACTTTTTGTGAAGGCTGAGTTGTTTCTTTAACTATCCTAAAATTGAATATTTTTTGTTGTAACATTTGTATTTGAGAGAAATATTCTGTATCTGCATTTACATAAGTTAGCCCAAAAGCAAGTGGCATAATAGTAAAACTTTCTACTTTGTCAGGACTTTCTGCCATTATATATATGACTATATTTTTATTTGGAAAATTCCAAATTATATTTGGGGCATATTGCCATCCTGTTGGTATTTCCATGGTTCCAAATGTTGTATTGAACATCGGATCGATTATATTAACTTTTGTATAAGTAAAATTTGTGTTATTGCCCATTTCTCTGTTCCAATGGATTTATTATTTGCATTTCTTTCCATTCTTTACCTGACAATCCTCCACCTGAATTTGGATCAAACCCATGTGAATCAGATTCAATTATTGTTCCATCTGTAGCTTGCCAAATGTGATTTGCTGTGCTATCGACAGTTCTTCTCCCATCTGTTGGGCTTTCTACAAGTGTTTGCCCTGTTCTGTAGTAGCCCCATGCTTCTCTTACTCTGTCCATAGACTCAGATGTGCCTTGTTGTATTTCTCTTGAAATATTGTTTATGTCAGAAATATGCTGTGAGACAATATTTGACATTCTCTCTCTACTCTGTGCAATTTCTTGAGTTGCTATTTGAGCTAATTG
Organism: uncultured bacterium; assembly: GCA_902791745.1. Taxonomy (GTDB): domain Bacteria; phylum Vulcanimicrobiota; class CADAWZ01; order CADAWZ01; family CADAWZ01; genus CADAWZ01. The sequence goes on along the minus strand of CADAWZ010000082.1, from coordinate 7,189 downwards.
TGAAGCAAATCTATCTCTTGCTGAAATCCATCGTTTATCAATAATTAATTTTGATATTTTTTCATCGAGTTTTGCTAAAAGAGGTTCATGCTCTGCTTTGACAGTTTTTACACAAGTTACTATCTCTCCAATATTTGTATCTATTACCCTTCCATCTGGCAGTTTTACTGGAGCATGATACATGGATTTTGGAATCGGAAGTCTTATTGATAATATTTCAATAGCAGTTACTGTGTCTATTCCATTTATTTTTCCAGTTATTTTAGCTTTTCTATATGTATAAGAACCATTATGTGCAAGAGGCACTTGTACATTTCTGTAAGTGTTTAGAAGCGTTTCTATTTGTTGTTTTATTTTTTGATTTGGTTCTGTTGTTGATTCTATAATTTTAAAATTAGAATTAATGCGTTTTTTTAATTCTGATATTTGATAGTTATATTCAGCATCTGCTTTTATATAAGGAAGTCCTACACTTATTGGCTGATACCAAAAGCTCTCTATTCCATCAGGTGCTATTCCAGATATTCCTCCAACAATATTACCTCCAGAGGCATTCCAAATTATATTTGGTTTATAGCTCCAACCTGAAGGTATTTCCATTGTACATAAAGGAGTATTTATGTTTGGGTCAATTACTGTTACTGTTTCATAATAATAATCATAATTTGCATTTTTTGTGGCTTGTTTTGATGTATTTGTTCTGTTTATTGTTGTTTGTTGTTTTGGTGTGGATATAGCAATATTTGTTTTGCCATCTTCATCATTGTCCCATTCAACAACTACTCCTTCTTCTTCGTTTGTATTTATTTTTTCATCTTCTTCGTCATTTGGGTCTCCTTGAATTTCTATAGCTTCAGGATCGTCTTGAATTTGAGACTGTGGAACAGTTGCAACTTGTTGATTGTTTTCTTCTTTTACTGTCTGTATTTGTTCTGTTGTTTGCTGTTGAGTTGGAATATTTTCTTGTTTTTCAAAACAGCCTGTTGACAACATTGCTAAACATATTGCAATTATTACTAATAATTTTTTCATGTTATTTTGTCCTTTAGTTCTTTTTACATATTTTCGACAATATTACAAAATTTTCTTTTAATTTCAAGGTTTATAAAAATTTTAAAAGAACTTTATAAAAGTTAATTTTTTAGGAAAGCACTGAAAAACTTAAAAACTAAAAAAATGTTTTCGGTGATAGGAAAGAGGTAAATTGAGTAAATATATTTCATTTTTATTTTTATTTTTATTGTTTTTAATTCCTGATTTTGCTTTTGCTTATATTGCAGTTTCAAATGGATATGTCGAAAAGGATAAATTCGTCAGAGCAACAGTCCAAAAAGAAAAAGAGAATTTTACAATTTATGCTGAAGATAAAATCGAAATGGGGGAACTTGAAGAACCTGAACATTCAGGAATTTTTGCACTTAGAGATGTAAGAGAATCTTATGATAAAGAAATAGCAACTGTTTATAGTCCTATTTCTGACAAAAAGAGTTTTTTTTCAACAGATAGGGCTATTGTATTGAAGAAAAAAGTTAAACTTCCAAAAGAGGGCAAAGAAACTTTTGTTTTTTCTGTCAAATTTGATAATGGTAAAGAATCAAAAATAACTTGGAATTATAGAGTGCTGGCAGATGATTATGCAAGACTGTCAAAAAGATTAAACAATGGAGCCAGTGTAAATATATATGACGGTGATCCAATTTCAGAAGTAGAATTGACAAATTTTTTTCCCATTGACTTTTTAAAAGATCAGGAAGGTAAATCTTCTGAAGTACAAGTCGATTTGAATGGTGATACGAAAAATTTTACATTTTCTGAATTAAAATTTGCTCCACAGACATCAGAGAAATCTCTGTTAATTAAGCCAGAGTTAAATACAAGTTTTATATGGAGAGTAACAGTTTTAAAGGTTACTGACAAGGAAAATATTCTCGAATACGAAGATACAGGAAAAAGCGATGGAAGTAAAGATTATGTATGGAATAATAAAAATTTCTTTGGTGTTCCTGCTTCTCCTGGTAAATATATGCTTGTTGCAGATGTCTTTTTAAAAACACCTTATGAAACTGCACGCATGCCTTTGTTGAAAAAAGAAATAGAAATAATTAATCAAGATAGACTTTGGGTATTAAATACTGAAGGTGCTGTTATCTCGGATTCAAATTATAATTATGGGAAAGTTATAAAACAAAAAATAAATAAGAAAAAACTTTGTAAAGGGTTTATTTATTGTTCACTTCCTGGGGCATATCAATATGCTTTGAATAGAATTTATATGAGAAGAGCTACAGATAAATTCAAGATTTGTTTGGTAAAAGATAGTATAGAAAAAGATTCTGTTACTTGTTATATAAATTCCGATATTAGAAAAAATTATCCAGTTGTTTTGAAGAAAACATCAAAAGGTCATTTTGAAGGTGAAATAAAAACAGTTCTGTCAGATAGAGACACAGATACAGAGATGTCTTTTGGCCCTAAGTGCTGTGGTAAAAAGAGTTTTGCATATTTGGATGTAACTCATCCTGAAGATTCTTTGGCTTTTGAATCTATTCTTTCTTCTTCAGGCTGGATTTCTCATGGTTCTTTTCAAGCAGATGAACCAGAAGATATGACACAAGCTGAGAGATCTCTTTTTATTACAGATTTTGTCAGATGTGGCGGATATGAAAAATTAATTTTTTCTGCTGAAGATTTAAAATCTCAATGCTTGATCAAAAATCAGGCTTATGTTTTTTATTATTCAGGTCATGGTTGGGGAGATGGTTGTATTTATTTAGATGATAAAACTTGTTTCTATCCTGATGCAGAATTTGCCCCAGGTGATTGGAGTGACGGTATGGTAGCTGCTATTTTTTCTTCCTGCTCTGTCCTTGATATTAAAAATTTGAACAATCACAATTTTACACTTCTTGGTAAAGTTAGATTATCACCTGGTAAATTTTGGGCAACAGCCTCAGGAAAAGATGTTGCTCTCCTTGGTTATAATTGGTCAACATTTGAGGGTAAACCACCAAATGCTTTTGATACAAGAGTTGTGAGATCTTTTCTTCCAAGATTTTTGTCAGGTGCTTCTCCTGTTGATTCTTGGTTTAATGCCAATTTTTCACAAAATGAAGGTGTTTCTGTCTGTGCAATTTATAAAGATACTTATTATTATGTGCAGGGTGGTATAAAAACTCTCCCAAAATCAAATTGGTAAAAAATGAATAGATAGATAAAAAAACGAGATGGAAAATTTTTCTCATCTCGTTTTTTTTACCAATTATCTTAAGTTTTAGGATTATAATTTATGAAGTTTGGAGTATTTTTTTTAGCTGGCAATCCTTGATTTCCTGTGTATCCTTTATTAGGAACTCCTACAGGAAGTTTATTTGTTAATTGTAATTGTGCAGTGGGAGTTTTCTTATTTTTATCTCCTTTGCTTATAACATTTTCTGTTGCTTTTTTAGTGTCTAACAAGTCTGGTTGATTTCCTATTTTTTCAAGTAGAGTGCGATCTTGGGTTAAAGCCCAAGAGTCTATTATTTCTTGTCTTTTAGTATTATTGGCTAAGCAATTAAGAGAATATTCATTATGTATATATAATTGATTGCATGCATGTAAGATAATAGCACCTTTTTCTAAATTTGTATTTCCAAAATAATTTGTATATTTATTTATATTTATAGAATCAATTGATTTTAACTTAACATCATTACTTGGTATGGCATTTATTGTTATATTGTTCATTGAAAATACTGTCCCATTTCCTCTTATAGTTCCATTTACAACTAAGTTTCCTGTTACAAGTAAAACTGGATAATTGTTATTTATCTCTTTTTCTGTTAACGATGTGCTGTCAAAATTTTTATGTGGCTCACCATTATTAGCACCATCTTTACTGAAACCATAAAAATTATCTATTTCATCGTTATTGCCGTTAGGTGCTAATAGTATGTCGCCATTTATTACTAATGTTGAGTTTAGAGGAATTGCTACTACATTTCTACCTTTAAATAGATATATGTTTTTTATTCCACCTGTATTTATAAGATTTCCTTTGCTATAGTCATATTGAAAGGGTTGTTCAGATATGTTGATTAAATGGCTACTTTTAATTTCATACATACCTCCACCTAGGTCGTTTAATTGTTTTAGTTGCCCGTTGTTTGCTTTAATCTCGGCACAATTTTCTCCTATTAGGCTTGTTATTGTTGGATCTTCTTCGCCTTCTTTATGAAATAAATTTTTAAAAAAATTATATGTATCTAATAATACAGTTTTTACAGGATTTAAATCTAAATTTCTTATAGATTGTTTTACATTAAAATTAATTATTTTGTTTGCGATATATACATTATTACTACTATTAGATTCTATATTTATAGATTTTACCAATTCAGCTATATACTTTCTACCATTTGCACTGATTATAGATGAAGTATTTTGATAATCTTTTGCAATCATATTATTTGTATTTTGATCTATTTTATTTAAAGCCTCTTGAGTTACTGCTTCTATTAAAGCATCTTCTATTTTATTTTCTGTCGCACTATTATTATTTGGGTTTTCTTCTTCATTATTTTGGCTTGGTATTATTTCTTCTTCATCATCGTTATAATTAGTAACTATGTCTTTATCATATATTATATAGTGATTTGAAATTGCTTCTGAGTATAAAGGATTATCATTGTTTAATAAGTCATAATAAGTCATAATTCTATCATTTGGTAGAGGAATTTCTACACCAGAAGGAATCTCTTCTTCAGATGACCGATCATCTGACTGATCCTTATTTATCCAAGTTTGCATAGGATATTGTGTTTTATATGAATATACTGATTTTAGACTTGCAACAGGTGTTTTTGCTTTTATATAATTTATTCCGTTTGAAGATAAACCCATATAATCCATTGCATAATTTGCTGTAAGGGTTACTTTTGATTTTTTATATGTTCCTATTGAGGTTATTTGTCCTTTATTATATTTAAAACTATATTTATATTCTCCATCTTCATAGAAGTCTTTATTTTCTAATGGTTTACCTGTTATTTGGGTATTTGTTTTTAAGTTATAAAGATATTCCCAAGTTACAGTTTTGATTTTTTTCTCATTCAAATCTTTTTGGATATTTGTTTCTATGTCTTCTGTTGCCTTTTCTAAACCAATATATGCAACTTGAAAAGCCTTTTCTCTGTCGCTTTGATATGTAGTAAGTTCAGCATTTTTTTTATTTAGATTAAAAATGGTCATCATTATAATTAGCAATACAACACTTAGAAGAGTTACAGCAATTAAAAGAGAACCTTTTCTTTTTTTCATTTTGCCTCCAAATTTAATTCATAGGAAGAACAACCCAGTTCATCTCAAAATTTTCAGCTTTATTTTCAACTACTTTTTTTCTTCCGTATTCATTATTACCACCATATACGCCATAATCGAGTAAAACTCTCATTTTAAAAGTAGGATATGAATTTGTGGAAATTTTAAATGATTTTATATTTTTTGAAAGTAAATTTTTACTTGTTGCGGACTTTAAAATTTTATCTAATGCTTTTGTATAAAAATCGCTTGTATCTAAAGAATAAATAATGTCAACTCCTAAATTTTTTGCCCAATCTTTATTTAGTTTTCTTATTAGAATTGTTTTTGTATTTTGACCTGATGTAGGATAAAGAAATTTCACTTCATAAAAATAATTTTTCTTTTGTAAAAAATATTTACCAGTTTTGTCATGAAAATACATTATATATCCTTGCCAATTCTGTTTCAATAGGCTTGTGTGAGATATATTTATACATTCATAACTTTCTGGAGTATATCCGGTTTTGTCTATATCTATGGTATTTAATGTTTTTACTTCTAAAACTGTGGGAAATCCTATTGCTAAACATTCATTGTTATTTTTGTTATTGTTATAAGGGAATACATTTACTAAAATTGCTGAAGTATATCTCATATTTTTGTAAATTCTTTCTGATATTATCAAACCGTCTTTTAAAACATCATAGTTTTTTTCTCCAGTTTTGCTTATTTTCATACCTTTTGTCATCAATGTTCCAAAGATAAGTATAAGAATTGAAAATATCAATAATGTCGTTAGCGTTTCAATTAGAGAAAAGCCATTTCTCTTCTTTTTCATAAAATTATTAGGCTCGGAAACCTACTTTATTTAGGTGTTGAGAGGAGAGCCTTTTTCCTCCGTATTTGATTATTTTATTAGACTCAGATTAGGATCACCTATTAGTGTTACTTCTGTTTGTAGTTCATAAGCATTTATTGGATGATAACCATTTTTTGTTTTTTCAGAAGACCAAAGAATTTCAACTGTAATTGGTATTTTTTTAATATTTGTAGTATTTGTATCAACAATAATATAAGTTGTCTTCATTACAAAGCATTTTATACCATATCCATATTTATTTATAATATTTAAATCTGTTGCAATATTTTCTAAACCTGGATATTTTTGGGTAGTTATTTGCTCCTTTTTATTATCAATTTCTCTTATTGAGTCAAAAAGTTGATTAACATTTATATAAGAATTTATATCTAAATTTTTGCCATTAATAGCTCTAATAGAATTTGATGCAACTTTTTCAATAGGTCTCACTAAATTAATTGGTTCATCATTTATTGAGTTATTTGAAAAAGCAGCCCCCTTTTTATTGAGACTTTGAATTTCTAAATGGGTACTATCTATTTCATTCCAGTTAGTGCCATCGATTGATACATATTTTGTGTAGAATCCACTTTCATTTTCTGCAATATCGTTTTCTATATTACTTTCATAATTTTTATCTGCTTCTGTTAAATATGAAGATTTTAATAGAAGTAAGGTATAATGATTATGCTCCTTTTGATTTCTTACATCTAATTCTGCTTCCTGTAATTCACTTTTTGCTAAAGACATTGCTTGTATTTTAAGTTGATTTTGTTTAGATACAGAAGCACCTATAAAAGAAAGCATAGAAACAATGACAATACCAAGTATCCACATGCTTACTATTGTCTCGATAAGAGATAATCCGATTAATTTTCTTTTTTTGTTGTAATAAATATATTTACTCATATTTATATTATACCACAAATTTTTAAAAAAATACAATAGAATAAAAAAAAGGCTGTGAATTATTTTTTCACAACCTTTTTTATTTATTTTGCGTAATCTACAGCTCTTGTCTCTCTTATAACTGTAACTTTTATCTGTCCT
>CADAWZ010000081.1 GCA_902791745.1 uncultured bacterium | reverse complement strand
AAATCTAATAAAAGCATTTGGTGCTAAAGTCATATTAACAGAAGGTTCTAAAGGAATGACTGGCTCTGTAAATGAAGCAATGAAACTTGCAAGTGAAAGCGATAAATATTTTATTCCCAACCAATTTGAAAACCCTGTAAATGCAAAAATACACAGAATGACAACAGGTCATGAAATTTGGGAAGATCTCGATGGAAATATAGATATTTTCGTTGCAGGTATTGGTACAGGTGGCACATTTAGCGGAGTATCACAATATATAAAAATCGACAAACAAAAAAAGATTTGTTCAATAGCTGTTGAACCTGCAACTTCTCCTGTAATAACCCAAAAACTTGCAAATGAAGAAATAAAATCTGGCCCACATAAAATACAAGGAATAGGAGCAGGATTCATTCCAAAAACTCTCGATTTATCTATGATTGACAGAGTTCAAAAAATAACAGATGATGAAGCAATCTCACATGCAAGAATTTTAGCTCAAAAATATGGCATTTTCTGTGGATTTTCTGGTGGTGCCTCTTTTTGTGCTGGTTTAAAAGCAATAGATCAAGCAGAAGATAAAAGTTTAAATGTAGTTGTTATAATACCTGATACTGGAGAAAGATATCTAACATCTATACTTTTTTCGTAGAATTTTCACTAATTCTAATGTGGATATTTTTTTGGATAAATATGTTAATAAAATGTGGATTTAAAATAGCCATGAAAAAAATAATAAGTCATGTATTAAATTCATGATAAAAATTGCATTAAAATGTTGATAACTATGTGGATAAGTGGATAACTTAAACATTTTTTTATATTTATTTTTTGATTTTCCTAAAAATAATTTATCATTTAAAACTATGCGACAGTGGCAATTTCAATCTCTTTTTCTGAATCAACTATTACAACGAGTTAAATTAAAATATTCTCTATTTCAAACAAAATTAGAAAAAGAAAAATGTTAAAGTGAACACCTTACATCTGCAAACTAAAAATAAAAAATATTTTTTATAAATACAAGTTCTTATAATTCAACTTTTTTTTATAATTGATTAATATTTTAAAATACACACAAATATCTCATATTTATAGATAAAATGTCAATAAACTATATTTTTTTATGTGGATAAAATGTGTATAAAAAATGGCCATGAAAAAATATAGAAGTCATGTATTAAATTCATGATAAAAAAATAAAATAAAATAATAAAATAGTGGAAAAGTGGATAACTTTTTTATTTAGTATTCATGGCCGATGTTATCTCTAATAACTTTATTTTAAATTATATTTTGTGATTTTTTGAACAAAAAAAATGTGGATAACTTTTTAAAAAAAATGGGGATAAATAAAATTATTTAAACATATAAAACATCATGTCCATTTATCCACATTTTATATATTTTTTAAGTGGATAAGTGGATAACTAAGACTTTTTTATATTTATTCCACATGATTTATGTTTATAATATGTGAATTAATGTGAATATAAAAATTTAAACCCTAAATTTTAAATTTATGTTTATATATTTTCACATCATTTTTATCATATTTTTATTATTTATATAGCTAAAAATATGATAGTTATTCACATTATCCACATATACTATTACTAATATATTATTATTTAATAAATAAATATAAAAATAAAATATTATTAAAGGTTTAAATAAAAAAAAATAAAATATAAAAAATATTATAAATTTAAACGGAGAAAAAATAAATGATAAAAAAAATTAATTTGCTTCTTTTAGTTTGTTTATTTTCATTTTTTATGTTTGGAATAAGTTTTGCAGATATAAAACATGCAGATGATGCTTCTTTTGAAAAAGAAGTTTTAAATTCCAAAGGAATTGTTCTTGTTGATTTTTGGGCTAATTGGTGTGGACCTTGCAAAAAACAAGCTCCTGTTTTAGAACAGCTTTCAAAAGATCCTGTTTTTAAGAAAGTAAAAATAGTAAAAGTAGATGTTGATAAGGCAGAAGAAGTTTCTAAAGAAATAACATCTATACCTACTTTAGTTATTTTTAAAGATGGTGAAGTTCAGGAGCAATGGTCAGGATATACTGATGTAAATAAACTAAAACAAAAACTTTCAAAATATGTAAAATAAAATATATATTTTAATATTAAAAATGGAGGAAAAATAAATGGTTAAAAGATTAAGTCTATTTTTGTTTATTTGTTTAGCTTCATTTTTTATGTTTGAACTAAGTTATGCATCAGATATAAAGCATGCAAGTGATACTTCTTTTGAAAAAGAAGTTTTAAATTCCAAAGGAATTGTTCTTGTTGATTTTTGGGCTAATTGGTGTGGTCCATGTAGAAAACAAGGACCTGTTTTGAAAAAACTTTCAAAAGACCCTTCAATGCAAAAAGTAAAAATAGTAAAAGTAGATGTTGACAAAGCAAGAAACATCTCTCAAAAATTTGGTATAAGAGTTATTCCAACTTTGATGATTTTTGAAGATGGACAGAAAAAAGAACAATGGTCAGGTTATACTAACATAGATAAACTAAAAAAAGAATTATCAAAATATGTAAAGTAAAATAATTTAAATGGAGAAAAAATAGATGATAAGAAAAATTAATTTACTTCTTTTAGTTTGTTTATTTTCATTTTTTATGTTTGGAATAAGTTTTGCAGATATAAAACATGCAAATGATGCTTCTTTTGAAATGGAGGTTTTAAATTCCAAAGGAATTGTTCTCGTAGATTTTTGGGCAGCTTGGTGTGGACCTTGTAGAAGTCAAGCTCCTGTTTTAGAACAGTTAAGTAGAGATCGTATGATGAAAGATGTAAAAATAGTAAAAGTAAATGTTGACGAATCACCAAATATTTCTCAAAAATTTGGTATTAGGTCTATTCCTACTTTGATGATTTTTGAAGATGGACAGAAAAAAGAGGAATGGGCTGGTTATACTGATTTTAATGGGTTGAGAACAAAACTTGCAAAATATGTAATAAATGTAAATAAATAAATAAAAATAAATAAAATTTTATAAAAGAAACTCCTCCAACTTGGGGGAGTTTTTTAAAATTTGAATATGTTTTATTGGAGAAAATATGCCGATAAAAGCAAAAGGAAATACCAAAGGATTAAAACCACTTCAAAAAAAGATTATTGATAAATTATTTGAAAAAAAATTAAATCCAAAATCTGCTATAAGCCTTGAATTTGCAAAAGCTATTGCGTCCATTTCTGCAGATATAAAAAGGCAAATAGGAGTTTTAGTTGATAGAAGAGGACATGTTGTCGATGTTTTTATCGGAACAGCAAAAGGAATAGTTATAAGCGATTTTGGAAGATACAGAGCTGGAGCTTCAAGATTAAGAGGTCTTAGACTTATACATACAAGACTTTTTGAAAATTGTTTAAATACAGATGATTCTTCAGATCTTGTTCTTTTGAGACTTGATATGATTTTATCTTTGGAAGTCTTACAAAATGGTTCGCCTGGTCAAGTTACTATTGCAAATCTTCTTCCATTTAAGACTGGAGATAAGATATATGAAGAAAATATATATAATTCAGTATCGGATGTCAATTTTGATTTTTTACATTTCATTGAAGATCTCGAAAATGAAATAGAGTTTTCTACTGAATCACAAAAGACAGATGATTCTTCTCAAAGAGCTATTTTAATTCATGTTTCAACAGACAAGGACGAAGATTCAGAGTATGCCATAGAAGAATTAAAAGAATTGGCAATATCTGCAGGAATACATATTATTGAATCTGTTGTTCAACATAGAAAAGAGCTTGATCCTAAATATGTAATTGGAAAAGGAAAAATAAAAGATATACTGCTTTTATCTATGGAAAAAAATGCTAATTTGATAGTATTTGACAGTAATCTTTCAGCTTCTCAAATGCGTTCTATTGAAGCTGAAACAGGAATTGAAACAATAGATAGAACTCAAATGATTCTTGATATTTTTGCAAAGAGAGCAAAAAGTAGAGAGGGAAAATTACAAGTAAAACTTGCTCAGTTAAAATACAGTCTTCCTCGTTTGACATCAAAAGATGATTTTACTTCAAGAATAACAGGTGGCTCAGGTGGAATTCGTTCAAGAGGACCTGGTGAAACTAAATTAGAAATTAGCAAAAGAAGAGTTAGAGAATCAATAAATGCACTTGAAAAAGAACTGTCAAGTATTGCAGATTCAGAAAAAGAACGGAGAAAAAAAAGGGATAAAAGTAATATTCCAATTATTTCTATAGTAGGATATACAAATTCTGGAAAATCTACATTGTTAAATACATTGACTTCAAGTGATACATATACAGAAGAAAGAATGTTTGCAACTCTTGACACAGCTACTAAAAGAGTTCGATTTCCGAAAGATACTGACATAATTGTTACAGATACAGTTGGATTTATAAGAGACCTTCCTGAAGAACTTTTATCTGCATTTAGAGCAACTCTCGACGAAATGTGTGATTCAGATATTTTGATTCATCTTTTTGACATATCTTCAAAAGGTTGGAGAGAACAGATTAAGTCTGTAAATAATATTTTGGGAGATCTTGCACTTGATAATATTCCAGTTATACTTGTTGGAAATAAAGTTGATATAGTTGATATTGATACTGCTCTTGAAATTCAAAAAGAAACATCGTGTATTTTGATAAGTGCAAAAGAAAAGCAAAGTTTAAGACCATTATTTAATATTTTAGAAAATAAAATAAAAGAAATTACATTGGCTGATTCGAATGTATAGATATGCAAGTGTTGTTACAGATTTAGCTTTTAGAGGATTGGATACCATTTTTTTTTATAAAATTCCAGATTCACTTCTTGGAAAAATTTTTGTTGGAACTATTGTTGTTATTCCTTTTGGAAAATCGTTTAGACAAGGTATAGTTGCAGAATTATATGAAAATGACGATAATATTCCAGAAGGCATTTCTCTCAAATATATATCTTCTATTTCCAAAACTTCTAATAAATGGCTTGAACAGGGAATAAAAATAGTTTTATGGATGCATGATTATTATGCTTGTTCTTATACTGATGCTCTTTTAACTGTATTGCCTTTTTATTTTTCAAAAAGTATCAAAAATGAAAAAAAACAGATGACTTTAAAGTTAATCTGTTTTGATTTTGATTTGATGAGTGAAAAATTAAAGCGTTCAGAAAAACAGCGTGAGATAATTGATATTTTAAAAAATGCTCCACATAATGAAATTTTGAGAGCCCCTGAAATGGATATAAATTCTTTACGTGCTTTAGAAAAAAAGGAATTTATAAAAATTTGTTATGGCACTGAATATAGATTACCTAATGAGTTAAAGAGAGATATTGATTACAAAAAAATTGATATAAAATTGACAGATGAGCAACAGAATGCCTTTGATAAAATTAAAAATTTAATCGATATTGGAAAACCAAATGGAGTTTTGCTTCAAGGCGTTACTGGAAGTGGAAAGACGCAAGTTTATATAAATTGTATAAAATATGTTCTTTCAAAAGGGAAAAACGCAATAGTTCTTGTTCCTGAACTTTCTTTGACAGCACAATTTGCTGATATTTATAGAAGAGAATTTGGCGATTCTATGGCATTTATTCATTCTGCTATGTCTCTTTCTGAAAAAAGTGATGAGCTGAGGCGTATTTCAAATGGTGAAGCAAGAGTTGTTTTGGGAGCAAGAAGTGCCATTTTTTCTCCTCTTGAAAATGTTGGATTGTTTATTATTGATGAAGAACACGATCAGGCATACAAACAGGAAAACTCACCTAAATATCATGCAAGACATATTGCAATAAAGAGATCTTTATTTGACAAGTCTGTTATAGTCTTTGGCTCTGCAACTCCTTCTTTGGAATCATATGTAAGAGCATATAATGGAAATTATTCCCTTATTTCGATGACATCTCGTGCTTCTGGTAATTTTCCAACTGTAAAGATAATAGATATGAGAATGTCATATAATAGAATTAAAGATTCAATGTTTACAGTGCCATTAGTTAGGAAAATTTCCCAAGTTCTCGAATCTAAACATCAAGTTATTTTGCTTATAAACAGAAGAGGATTTTTTAACTATCTTTTTTGCTCAGATTGTGGACATGTCTTCTCCTGTCCTTCTTGTGATATTTCACTTAGATTTCATCAAGCACCTCCAAGGCTTTTATGTCATTATTGCGATCATGAAGAAGAAGTTCCAGATGTATGTCCTGAATGTGGTGGAATGAATATAACATCTTTCGGTGGAGGAACTCAGAGGACAGAAGAAGAAATCAAAAATTTTTTTCCAAATGCTCGTGTTTTGAGACTTGATAGAGATGTAACTTCTCATAAAAATTCTGCTTCTGAAATTTATGATAAATTTAAAAATTGTGAAGCAGATATACTTGTTGGTACCCAAATGGCTTCAAAGGGGTTTGATTTTTCAAATGTTGAGCTTGTTGCTGTGATGTTTGCTGACTTTTCTTTTTCTATGCCAGACTTTAGGGCTTGTGAAAAATCTTGGCAACTTTTTATGCAGTCTGCTGGTAGAGCAGGTAGACATTTAGACCGTTCTTATTTTTATTTACAAACATATAATCCTTGTAATCCGTCTGTTATGGCAATGAATGGAAAATCTGAAGATTTCTTTAAATCAGAACTTATGGAGAGAAAAGAATTTTCATATCCACCATTTATGCATTTGATTAGAATTGTTTTTTCAAATAAAGATTCTGAATTATGTGAGAAAATAGCTGAAGAGTTTTCGGATTCTTTTAATTTTGAAGATGAAATAAAATTGGGACCTTCACAATGTCCAATATTTAAAATAAAAGATTTGTACAGATTTCAATTATATATAAAGACAAAAAATGTATTGTCAACAGTGGCTAAATATAGAGATATTCTTTCAAAAATTGATTATAAAGATGTGAATATTTCAATAGATGTTGATTCTTATGCTTTTTTGTAATCTTGAAAATGTATTGACAAAATCAAGATGAGGTGATAATATGGAAGAAGAAAATTGCCCTAAAAAATGTTGTAACTATAAGTCTTGGGGGGGAAAAAGAGAACAAGCAGGTAGGAAGAAAACCTGTTCAAAAAAGGTCTCATTCAACAGACGTATTAATGAAAATATTTTGAATATTTTAAAAAAGTATGCCAACATACATGGAATTACAGTTACAGAGGCGTTAGAAAGTGCAATTCTTCTTCAAAATAATATTTATACATTACAGAAGACAGAGGGTATCATGAAGATAGTTATTCCTACAAAAAATGAAAAATTATGTGCTCATTTTGGAAATTGTGAATCATTTTCATTTGTTGAAGTTGATAAAAATACAAATAATATAATAAGCATTGAATCAAAAATTCCTGAAGATGGAATATCTTGTCAATCGGCAAGTTGGATATCTGAGCAAGGTGCTAATATTGTTTTGGTCGGTGGAATGGGAATGAGACCAATTAATATTTTACATCAAAATGGAGTAAAAATTGTAGCTGGATGTCCAGAACTTCCAATAAGAGAACTTGTTGAAAAATATTTAGCAAATGAATTGCAATTTGGAGAAAATTCTTGTTCAGGTGGTCATCATGATTGCCATGGACATCATCATGGAGATGGGCATAATTGCCAACATTAAATTTATACAAAAGTTAACAATATTTCAATATAAAACTACTTCCATAAATTAAAAAAAAATAGTATAGTATATGAGAAGAAAAAAATTGTTTGGAGGCTATTATGCAAATTAGCAGTAGTTTACCTTCATTAACACCTGCACAGTTGAGTAAAGCTGACAAAGTAGTTGCTGAATTTAAACAAGTTGAAGCAGATGTTATTGCTGTTGACAATGATACAATTGATTTGAATTCAAATGAAGGCGAAGTAAAACTTGATTTTACACCTTTAAAACCAAACGCAAAAGAAAAATTTACTGGCGAAGTTACTTATAATAAAGATACTAAAGAAGCTGAAAAAACATTTGTAACAAAGAATTATGACAAAAAAGGCGGAGTTGGTGTAAACTATGCAAAACATCAGCTCAAAGATGGAAGTACATTATACAGAAAAGATGATATGTATCAAGAATTTCCAATGTACAGACAGATTGATGAAGTAATTGTCGGTAAAGATGGTCAAATAAAATCATTTGAATCTTATGAAGAAAGAGATGATTTTATGGGATTTGGTTTTTGCGGTGGAGACGGTTTTAATATAGCTCATTAATTTCATAATAAAAAAAAATAGAAAAAGCAATCATTTTTTTATATTTGATTGCTTTTTTTTTATTTATAAATGTGCTATAATATCACTCTAAATTTTTTATGTTAAATTAAGGAATAGTTTTATATGAAATATTTAACTTGGGTTGAATTGAATAGAGAAGCATATAATTTTAATATGCAATCTTTTAAAAATACTGTTGGTGATGATTGCAAGATAATGGCGATTATCAAATCAAATGCTTATGGTCATGGTTTATATGAATCAGCAATTTTGGCTCAAGAATCAAAATGTGTTGACATGCTTGGTGTATATGCGTTAAATGACGCAAAATATCTATATGATAAAGGTGTTAATATTCCAATTTTTATAATGGGATATGTTTTGTCAGATGATTTTATGGATATCGTCAAACATGACTTTTCTGTTTGTATATCTTCTTTTGATCAGTTAAAGAAAGTTAAAGATGTCATAGGAGACAATAAAATAAAAATACATCTGAAATTTGATTCAGGTCTTAGAAGGCTTGGGTTTTATCCTTCAGAGTTAAAAGACTTGATGACATTTTTAGATGAAAATAAAAATTTTATAGTAGAGGGGATATTTTCACATTTTGCAAATATTGAAGATACAATCTGTCATGATTTTGCAAAATTGCAGAGAGATACTTTTGAGAAAATGACAGTTCCGTTTGTGGAAAAATATCATCCAATAAGACATATTGCTTGCTCTGCTGCTGGTCTTCTTTTTCCAGACACATATTTTGAAATGATAAGAACTGGAATAAGTATGTATGGAATGTGGCCTTCACGAGAAACTCTTATAACTGCTTTGAAGACAAATAGTAAAATATCTGAATTGAAACCTGTGTTGACTTGGAAAACTCGAATAGCACAAATAAAAAAAGTTTCAGTTGGTGATACTGTTGGATATGGGAGATCTTACACAGTTACGAGACCTGGAAAAATTGCAATTATACCTGTTGGATATTATGATGGCTATGATAGACATTATTCTAATTCAGCAAAAGTTATTGTAAATGGAATTGAAGCACCTGTATAGATAATGTTGCTATTGAAGATGAAGTTATTTTGCTTGGTGAAGATGGAGATGCCTCTGTTACAGCAGATTTTCTTGCTGATATTTCTGGAACTATCAATTATGAAGTTACAACAAGAATAAATGCTTCAATACCAAGAATAATAGTGTAAAAAGGGTGTGTTGGTAAAGTTTTTATTAATCCTACGCAACTTTTGGGGTACAATACACTCACTTAGACAGTTTCATTTTTTTTATTTAATACTCCTAAATAACATTTAGGAATATTAAAAACATCAAAAAAAATAAAACAGATGTGTTGTTGTATTACACCGCACAAAAGTTGCTAATGGTGTATTTCAGCTTTTACCAACACAAAGAGGACAAAAGACAGAAGAGAAAAAAGAGATAAGGAAAAAAAGGAGTAAAGAATAAAAAAAATATGAAAGACCTTGCAGTTATAATATTGGCAGCTGGTAAAAGCAAAAGAATGAAGACAAGAATGCCAAAAGTTCTTCACAAAGTCGGTGGAA
>CADAWZ010000080.1 GCA_902791745.1 uncultured bacterium | reverse complement strand
TTCATAATCACACATTCTTCTTATCTGTTCTACAGCTTCATCTTCTATGATTTTTGCAAAACATATTGCAGTATTTTCTTTTCCCTTAATTTCAAGCATCTTTTTCACCTCTTCTGTCTTAGCCCTCCGTCTCACTTTGGGTGTAAAAAAGTTGAATATCCAATAAAAAATTATAATCTATTAATTTTCTCCAGTCCTCTTACTTTTTTACGGAAACAAATTTTTGTTATTAATTTTACAGTTAAATAATTTTCAAAAATATCCACAGTTTAACAAATAAACAGAGTTTTGGGGTATAATAAAGGGAACGATTTCAATTTTCTATAGTAGTTTCTATAAAAATGCACTTAAAAAAAGAATGGTTGTTTTTATAAGTTAAACATAAACTTTAGGGTAAAATTGTTTAGTGAGTCTTATTATACCCCAAAACTAAAACTTGTAAACTGGTCATAAGTAGAAAGAAATATTAGCCAACCAACTACACAAAACAAGATAAATGTTATTTTTGTGAGAAAAAGCGAACGACATCATGAGCTTGCGAATGTTTAGAGTGAACTTTTTCAAACAAAGTAACATTCGGCATTAAATAAAAAAATAGTATTTTTGAAATTTATTATGAACTAAAAAAATTGATTTCCGCCTTTCCTCTTTTACACTCCAAAAACTAAAACTTGCAAACTCGTTACAAGTAGAAAAAAATATTAACAAATAAAAACATCACTGCTTATCAACAAGAAGTGAGACATTTGAAAAACCAGAATTTTTCACAACATCTACAATAGACATGACCTTTTCATAATATACCTTAGAATCAGCATAAACTAAAACAGGCATATCTTTACGACTTTTTTTATTCAATTCTTTAGATAAATTTTTAAAATCAACTTTTTCATCACCCAAACTGTTTTTGGTAAATTTATATTAAATCCAGCTTGTGTAAGTGCAGTTCCAGTAATCATAAAAATAATCAAAAGTACCATCATACAATCTGTAAAAGGTGTTATATTTATAGAATTTAGCTCTTCAAAATCACTGTTGTATTTATTTAAAAATTTCATGTCAAACCTCTTTCTCTTTTATTTCTTGTTCTGTTTCCGAATCTTCTTGAATTATATCAGAAGCTATTTCTTTATCATTTGAAATTCTGACAACTGTTTCAATCAATTTTGATAAAAATATAGCATATTTAACACGAAGGGCTTTTGCTTTATTTTTAAAATAATTAAAAAAAATAGAGGAAGGAATAGCAACAATCAAACCAGCAGCTGTTGCTATAAGGGCTTCAGAAACACCTTTTGCAACAATAGCTTGACCAGCAGAAGAACTTGCTGCAATATCTGCAAATGCTTGAATTATCCCAAATACAGTTCCCATCAAACCTATAAAAGGAGAAATAACAGCAAGAGTTCCTAAAATTGAAATATGAAATTCATATTTTAACATGCCTTGTTCAAGAGCAGTATCTCCAGCATCTTCAAGCTCTTCTTTTGAAAATCCAAATCTCTTTAAAATAACAAGTGCCATATTTGCCAAAACTTTTTTTTCACTTTTGCATATTTCAATAGCCTTGTCATTTTCTTTATTTACAAGACATTTGGCTATTTTTGATAAAAATAGATCAATATTAATGTGATTTGAAATAAAAAAAACTATTTTTTCAAGTATAACTGCAAGCATTAAAATAGAACAACATATCAAAATATAAAGGGTAACCCCACCTGCTTCCAGTGCTGTTGAAAACTGAGAAATAACCATGTTTTGTCCCTCTCTATTTATTTTAATAAAAAAGTTTTCATAAATATAGAATCATTTCATAAAATTTTATTTCTTTTATTTTTAAATTTTTTGTCTAATAAAAAAAATCCCTTGCCTTCAACATATTAGAAAGCAAGGGACTTTTTTTTATCTATGCATTAGCAGGCTCTGGTTGTGCACTTTCTGGTTGTTCTTGTTTTGGGGTGTTTCCCTTATCTTTCTTTTTGAAGATATTTCCAATATCATCAAGGATTATATACACACAAGGAACGACGAGAAGTGTCAGGAATGTCGATGATAGTAGACCACCTATGACGATTTTTCCAAGTGGTGCAAAGAACTCTGCACCTTCTCTTGATCCAAGAGCAAGTGGAATCATAGCAATAATAGTTGCTGTGGCTGTCATGAGAATAGGTCTAAGTCTTATAGGACCAGCTTTTAAAACAGCTTCATTTCTCTCAATACCTTGTCCTCTTAAAACAATGATGTAGTTGATCAAAAGAATTGAGTTACTTACCACGATTCCAGTCAACAGGATTATTCCAAGCATAACAACCATACTGACTGGTTCTCCTGTGACTAACAAGGCTATTGATACACCTACGAGTTCAAGAGGCACTGCCATCATGATTGTAAATGGATGGATAAAGCTCTCAAATTGTATTGCCAAAATAACATATACAATAAATATTGCAAGAGCGAGAGAAGTAAATAGATCGCCAAAAGCATCGCCTCTGTCTTCTTCTTCACCACCGATTGACCAAGTATATCCATCTGGTAGTGGGTCTTTTTGGAGATATTCAGCCATTCCCATTACAACTTGGTTATTTTGATAACCTGCAGCAGCACTTCCTGTTATTGAAAGTGATCTCTGACGGCTGTCTCTTGTGATTTTTGAAGGAGCTTCATTTACTTCGACTTTTGCCAAATTTGAAAGAGGTACTGTCAAATCATCATTTATTCTTATTGGGATGTTTTCAATTTTTTCTTTTGTGTTTCTGTTTGTTCTTCCAAGTTGAACAGTTATGTCATAATCTCTTTCGTTTTCTTTGTATTTATTTACATCAGCGACTTGAGTTCCCTGTATGTATGTCATAGCTATTGATCCAATAGTATATAAGTTGATTCCATATTGTCCAGCTTTTTGTCTGTCAACAACTATTCTATATTCTGGTTTACCTTTTTTCCAACCTAAATCAAGTTCTGAAGCACCTGCTACATTTTTTGCAAATTTTTCTTTATATTCTTCTCCAAGTCTTGCCAACTCATCGAGAT
The DNA here is from genome assembly GCA_902791745.1 of uncultured bacterium. GTDB lineage: Bacteria > Vulcanimicrobiota > CADAWZ01 > CADAWZ01 > CADAWZ01 > CADAWZ01. The sequence goes on along the minus strand of CADAWZ010000080.1, from coordinate 7,347 downwards.
CATTTCCCTTTAAAATTATTTCAACATCACTTTTCTGACGACCACCCATGTCTATATTGGTTGTAAAGATAAGTCCAGGTATTTCTTTTAGTTTATCTTGTATTGTTTCTCTCATATCGAGAACATTTAATGTTCTGTCTTTTTTATCTTTGAATCTGAAAACAACGCTTCCACCAACTGCCTCAGGATTTCCACTTGAACCTTGGCTTGTTCCTGCTGTTGCTGTTATATATCTGTTGGCTTCAGCAAATTCTTTTTTTCCAATTTCTTCAATCATTTTTACATAGGCGTTTGTCTGTTGCAAGCTACTTCCTACAGGAGATTCAGTTGTAATAGTCATTATTCCCATATCCATCTTTGGTTGCAGAGCAAGTGGCAATTTTGAAAATATGACTAAACTTGTGATAAATGCTCCAAGTCCTATCAATATTACTATATATCTATTTGCGACGCTCCAATGAAGAACTCCACCATACCATTTTTCAACTACTTTGAATCCGTTATTGAACCAAACAGTTATGATTTTAATACCCTTTTTCTCTTCATGTATCATTTCAGCTCTTAATACTCTTGCTGATAACATAGGAATCAAAAGAACTGCGACTACAAGAGAAACTAAAAGTGCTGTCATGAATGTCATTGCAAGTGGTATAAAGTATTGACCTACAATACCTTTTAACAACAATAGAGGCAAGAATACAGACATTGTAGTAAGTGTTGAAGCTAAAACGGCAAGACCTACTTCTTTTGTCGCTTCTATTGCTGCCTGCATAGGTTCATATCCATTTTCAAGGAATCTGAATATATTTTCAAGTACGACGATAGAGTCATCTATAACCCTTCCTATTGCAAGAGTTATAGCACTGAGAGTTATCAAGTTTAGTGAATAATTTCCAAAATTCAGGACTATAAAGGTAGATATTACAGAGATAGGAATTGAAAGACTTACAACAATTGTACTTCTGAATGTTGCAAGGAACATAAATATAACAAAAACTGCCAATACTACAGCTTCAATGGCCGTTTCAAATGTGGCATTTACAGATTTGTTGATCATATCTGCATCTTCTTTTGTTACTTCAATTATAGTTCCCTTTGGAAGTGTTTTGTTTATTACGACAACAGCCTCTTTAACAGAATCACAAACTTCATCAATGTTTGCATCATTGTTTCTCATTATTTCTATGGTGACACAAGGCTCACCATTTACTCTTGTTATAGATGTTTGTTCTTTGTTAGTGTCTTTTATTTTAGCTATGTCTCTTAGAAATATACGCCTTCCGCCTGATTTGTCGATATATATATCTTTTAGTTCTTCTGGACGTATTACTTGTCCAACAGTTCTAACTTGAATCTGTTGATTTTTAGTTATTATGTTTCCCGCAGGAACATTGACATTTTCCTGTTGGATTGCTGTAACTACTCGTGAAGGAGCTATTTGTAGTTTATCTAATTTACCAGGATCTACTTCTACTAAAATTTCTCTCTCATAACCACCAGAAACACGAACAGAAGCTACACCAGCAACTTTTTCAAGTTCTTTTTTGATTCTGTCATCTGCAAGGTCTCTTAGACTTCTCAAGTCCATTGTTCCATACATTGCGAGTGTTACAATAGGACGAGAGTTTGGATCGATCTTGTAAATAGTAGGATTATCTGCCTCTTTAGGAATATTTCGCTTAGCTATTTCTACTTTGTCTCTGACATCAGATAAAGCTTGTATCATATCCGTACCGTAGTGGAATTCTGCAATTACAATAGAGACATTGTCTTGAGACCTTGAAGTAATCTTTTTTAGATGTTCTACTGTTCCGACTTGGTCTTCAATTTTTTTACTTACTTGTTCTTCTACTTCAGAAGGACCAGCTCCTGGATATGTTGTTACGATAGAAACGACTGGAACATCAAGAGTTGGAATCAATTCCAATTTTAAATTCATACCAAAGTGTATTCCAAGACTTACTAATGCCAACATTATAACAGTTACAGCCACAGGACGTTTTACTGCAAATTCAAACATATTTGTCCTTCTCCTTTACTTACCTTCTTCTTCTGTTGTAGTCAAATCGTTGTTTGGTAAATCTTTTTCGGTCTCTACTTCTTGGGATTCGTTCTTTACTTCATTTTTAGAAGCTGAAGAAGGACCATAGTCTGTCTCTTCTACATCTTCGTCATTTTGTAGTGTCTTTACTGATGTTATTATGAGCTTGTCATTTTCTTTAATTTCATCTTTTTCTGTAACACCTTTAGAAACAAGAGCTTTGTCTTGATCTATAGCTACAACTATTACATTTTTGGCAACTGTTTTTCCATCTTTGAGAATAAATAGTTTATATACATCACCTTTATTTATTTCATTAAGTGGTTGAAATTGCCCAGGTTCTGCCTGTTCTGGAGATCCTAAAATAATTGCTTGCTTAATTATGGCATCTGCAGGTACGATAAAACCTTCTGGGTTGCCTATTTCGATTTCTGCTCTTGTGTACATGCCTTTTTGAAGTTCACCTGACATGTTGTTGACTTTTACCCTGACATTGAATGCCATTTGTGTTGAATCTACCTGAGGAATTATTGTGTCAACAGTACCTTCAAATTGTTTGTCTGGATAGGCATCTAATTTTAGATTTACTTTATTTCCAACTTTTACAGCTTCCATTTTACCTTCTCCAACTCCACCTTCAAGGTAAAGTTCAGAGTTATCTATTATCTTAAAGACTGGAACAGAAGCACTGGCTACTACTATAGAACCTTTATTTACAGTTTTATCTTTATACGTAATTACTCCAGTAAAAGGAGCTTTGACTTCGCAGTCATTTATACTTATTTCAATAAGTGCCACATTTGACAAAATTTGATTTATCTGAGCGTCAATAGATTCTATTGTCTGAGATGTTATATCTTTTTGAAGAGAGTTTGCATTTGCAAGTCTTACTGCTTCATTTGCATTTTTGATCATGCTCTGTGAATTATCATATTGTTTTGCATATGTATTATATAAAAGTTCGGCATTTTCCAAGGCCTGTTGAGAAACAGCCCCTTTTTCAAAAAGTTTCTGTTGACGATCGAGGTCTATTTTTGCTTGTTTCATTCTTAGTTCAACTTCTGCAGAATTCGTTTGAGCTTGAAGGAGTGATTGGTCTGCTTGATTTATTCCAACAGAGATACTCGATTCTTGAAGTTCGAGATTTAAAACAGATTGTTGATGTTGCTTTCTTAATGCGTCAACTTGTGCAAGTAATGCTTCTTTTTGGGCATTTAACTTATCTGTATTTAGTCTCATCAAGACTTGCCCCTCATATACTGTATCACCTTCATCTACAAAGATTTCTTCTACTTGTCCACCTTCTCTTGGAACTATTGAAACTTCTTTTTCAGTATATAAATTTCCAGTAAAGCCTATTGTTACTGGCATACTACCTCTTTCTATAGAGATAACTTGAACTTTTTTAGCTTGTTTGACTTTTTGTTTGACTTCTTTTTTTCCACAGCCTGAAGGAAATAAAAGAAGTACAATACTTATAAAAATTATTGATAAAAATTTTATTTTATCTGATGTTATTTTCATATTTATTTACCTCTTCTACAATTATTCCAAGTGAATACAACAAATTTATTTGAGCTCTTTCATAATTACAATATGCAGATGACAATGAGGAAAGGGCATTTAAATATCCTGTTGTTGAATCATCAAGTTCAAGATATGTTCCAACATTTTCTTTATATCTGACGAGTGATATTAAATATGCTTCTTTTGCCATATCTGTGGCAGCTTCTGCTGTATTTAATTTTTGTTTACTTTCTTCAACTTGAAGAAGAGCGTCTTTTATTTGTAGAGCAATATTTCTTTCTAAAGATTCTTTGGATAGTTCGGCTTGTCTTAACTGCTCTTTAGCTTCATTCTTTTTAGCTTTTGTATATCCACCATCAAAAATTGGAATACTGAAATTGATAACAGAATTAAAAGAATAATCTTTTCTCTGTATATTCTCATTTTGTCTTGTATAAGAATTTGTCCAATATATAGAAGGAGACATTCCTTTTGACATTAAATCAAGGTTTGTCTTTGCTATTTTTATAGCAAGGTCTAGTTGAGACATTTCAATTCTATTACCATATCCTAAAAGAATTGCATCTTCTAATATATATGGCTCTTTTGATATATACATTGGTTTTAACACATTTATAGTCTCAGTCTGTGACATGCCCATCATTTTTATCAAATTTGATTTAGACAAATCAAGAGATTTTTTTGCTGTTATCAATGATTGTTCGGCATTTTTTAAACTTACAAGACTTGTCAGCATGTCATATTTTGGAGAGATTCCCTCTTCATATTTTGCTTTTGCAATTTCCATTTGTTCTTGTCTCAAAAAAACTGAACTTTGAGCAACAATATGAAGTCCTTCCAATTCGAGTACAGTTAAATAAGATGAAGAAACATCTTTATATAATTCAGTTAAAAGTCTTTCTTCATCCAACTTAGCTGATATATATGACAACCAAGCCATTTTTTTCTGGTCTTCAAATTGACCAAAATTAGATATTAAATAATTGGTACTTATTCCAGCTGACCAATTAACTTCATCCATTCCACTGCTTACAGGTTGAGAATAACTCAAATTTGCAGTTCCAGAGACTGTTAGATTTTTAGCTGTTTGCACTTCATCAAGCACATAAGATGCTTCATTTGTTTTTGATTTAGCAGTCTCTATTTCAATACTGTTTTCTTCTGCTTTATGCAGTACCTCATGGAAAGTCATTGTCTTTCCATTTTCATTATTTATTATTCCTCCAAAAAATACAGATAAGGCATCATAGAAATGTTTGTCTTCTATGTTAAGTAAATCTCCAGTCCATATGCTTTTTAATTTACTTTCTGCCAAAGATGATTTTTTTTCTTTTTCTTTTACTTTTATGGGAGTAGATTCTTCTACTTCTATGGAATTTGATTTTTCCACATTTATTGTAGTTGATTCTTCCGCATTTACTTCAGTAATTGGTTCTTGAGCAAATATGTTATTTGAAGGAAATAATAACATCCCTATTAATAGAGCTGTTGCAGTTATATTTAACTTTTTAATCACTTTTTGAGTCCTTCGAAGTATAAATTTTGAAAGAATTGTTTTACTTCTTCTTCTTTTATCATTCTATTTGAATATATCAATTCTTTTGTCAAGAAAAACATAAAAGAAAAGATGTTAATTGTCATGAGTCTACTATTTATTTTCCTGAAATATCCCTGCTCTATACATCTATCTATAACCTGTGAAATTAAATCAATAATTTCATTTACATATAATTCAATTTCATTTTTTATTTTATTGAGCGAGCTTTTCATGAATTGTTCATGAACTATTTTTATTAAATCTAAATGTTTTTTGTCTTTTATATGACTAAATATTTTGTCTATTATATTTTCAAATTGTTCTAATGGATTATTGCATTCTTTTATTATTTTTTTTATTTCTTCTAAATTTATTGTTTGCTGTTTTTTTACTAAGTCAATAAATAAATTTTCTTTATTTTTATAATAGTAAAAGATAAGAGATTTGTTGACATTAGCTTCATTTGCTATGTCTTGTATTGATGTATTTGTAATTCCGTATTTTGCAAAACAAGATACAGCTGATTTTGCTATAATGTCTTTTTTACTCTCATTTTTCGTCATGATCCCCTCCCTTCTTAATTATATGTTTATAATATACATAAATAATATTAGTCATGTATAATTGACCAGTTGGTTAATTATACATGATTAATATTTATTTGTCAATTTTTTCACAAAATCAATATTTTTATTATAAACGAATTATTATATTTTAAGCTATTGACAAATTTATTTTTTGTGTGATATAAAATTTAAGAATAAATTAAAAAATTTTGGAGGCTTTAATTATGAATATGAATGTTAATATAAATATGTTCCAGAATATGGGAATCGGTGGATTTGGTAATTTTGGAATGGTCGGTGGCATGGGTAACATGCAGATGATGATGCAAATGCAAATGATGCAACAGATGATGCAGATGATGATGCAAATGCAAATGATGATGATGATGCAACAAATGGGACAAATGGGTGGAAACTTCAATGGACAGGGTGGCATTCAAATGATGCCTCAGTTCCCACAATTCCCAGGCGGAATGAGACCAATGCCATGTTATCAACAACCAATGCCAATGATACAAAGACCAGTTGGTGGTTTGTTACCATTTAATGGTGGACAAATGGGTGTTGAACAACCTTCACTTTCTCAGAGAGCATCTGGCTTACTTGGTGGTATCGGCGGTAGCGTAGGTTCAATCGCTGGTGGTCTTCAAGGTGGTGCTGCTGGTGCTGCAGCAGGTGCTGCAATCGGAACAGCTATATTCCCAGGAGTAGGAACAGTAGTCGGTGGACTTCTCGGAGCAATCGGTGGCGGTAAGATTGGAAGCTCAATTGGTGGTTTCCTTGGTAAAACCGTTGGTGGACTTGCAGGAAAAGTACTTGGTGCTGCTGGTGAAGTAGTCGGTGGAGTAGCCAAAGGCGTAGGTTCAGTAGTCGGCGGAGTAGTTAAAGGAGTCGGTTCAGTAGTTGGCGGAGTAGCTGAAGGAGTCGGTTCAGTAGTTAAAGGAATTGGTAAAGCCATAGGTGGTTTATTCGGTTTCTAATTTATTAAGCAAAATTCGATAATACATAAAAAAAGACAAAATTATTAATAATTTTGTCTTTTTTTTATGTATTAGATATTGACTAATTTAAAATTTGTGTGATATAAATAACAAGTAAAGAAATTAATTTTTTGGAGGCTTTATATTATGGGTATGAATATTAATATCAATTATAACATGTTCCAGAATATGGGAATCGGTGGATTTGGCAATTTTGGAATGATCAATGGCGGTAGCTTACAGCAAATGATGATGATGCAACAGATGATGCAAATGATGATGCAAATGCAAACAATGCAAATGATGGGACAGATGGGCAATATGGCAGGAATGATGAATGGAATGGGCGGAATTCAAATGATGCCTCCATTCCCACAATTCCCAGGTGGAATTCAGGGACCACATCATCATCACCATCATCATGTACCTGGACATCATCACCATCATCACATTCATGGTCCACATCATTTCCACGGACCACATGAGACACATTCTCAGAGAGGTGCAGATATCCTTGGCAAGATCGGTGGAGGTGTTGGTAAAGTAGCTGGCGGTATCCAAGGTGGTATCGGTGGAGCTGTTGCAGGTGCAGCAATCGGAACAGCTATATTCCCAGGAGTAGGAACAGCAATCGGTGGAATTCTCGGTGGCATTGGCGGCGGTAAAGTCGGAAGTGCAATCGGTGGTTTCCTTGGC
>CADAWZ010000079.1 GCA_902791745.1 uncultured bacterium | reverse complement strand
AAAAAAAAGGCTGTGAATTATTTTTTCACAACCTTTTTTATTTATTTTGCGTAATCTACAGCTCTTGTCTCTCTTATAACTGTAACTTTTATCTGTCCTGGATATTCAAGTTCTTCTTCAATCTGTTTAACTATATCTCTTGCTAAAAGAACAGATTTAGTATCATCTATAAATTCAGGTTTTACAATTATTCTTATTTCTCTTCCAGCTTGTATAGCATAAGATTTTTCTACGCCTTCAAAATTGTTTGCAACTTTTTCCAACTTTTCAAGGCGTTTTACATAGGCTTCAATAGACTCTCTACGAGCTCCAGGGCGTGCAGCAGAGATTGCATCACAAGTCTGTATTAAAACTGCTTCTATTGTTCTCTGTTCTTCATCTTCATGGTGAGCCATGATCGCATGTACAACATCTGGAGATTCGTTATATTTTTCTGCGTATTTTGCACCGAGTACAGCGTGAGGACCTTCTACTTCCATGTTTATGACTTTACCTATGTCATGTAGAAGTCCTGCTCTTCTTGCTATTTGTACATCTGCTCCTATTTCTTGAGCTATTGTCCCTGCAAGGAATGCTACTTCAAGAGAGTGAGCAAGGACATTCTGTCCATAGCTTGTACGGAATTTAAGTTTTCCTAATACTTTTATGAGTTCAGGGTGTAATCCAGTTACCCCAGCCTCAAAGACAGCTTGTTCACCTTCTTGCCAAATTCGTGATTCCATTTCTTTTTTGGCTTTCTCAACCATTTCTTCAATTCGAGCTGGGTGAATACGTGCATCTATTATGAGTTTTTCCAGAGCTAAACGGGCTATTTCCCTTCTTATGGGGTCGAAGCATGACAATACAACAGCTTCTGGAGTATCGTCAATTATTAAATCTACTCCGGTAAGTGATTCAAGCATTCTTATGTTTCTGCCCTCACGTCCAATGATTCTTCCTTTCATTTCATCATTTGGTAGAGGTACAACAGAAACAGTTGATTCAACAACTTGTTCGGACGCCCATTTTTGTATTGCAGAAGATATTATTCTTCTTGATTTTAAATCAGCTGTCTCCTTTAACTGTTCTTCCATGTTTTTAACTCTTATTGCCAATTCTTGTTTTAATTCAGATTCGGCTTTTTTGAGTATAACATCTTTTGCTTCGTCTAATGACATCTGAGCTATTCTTTCAAGCTCTTCAAGTCTTTTATTTTCAAGGGAGGCAACTTGTTCTTTTCTTTTGGCTATTTCCTGTTCTTTGGAGACTAAGCCTTTTTCTCTTTTTTCTATTGAATCGAGTTTGCGTTCGAGATTTTCTTCTTTTTGTTGAAGCCGTCTTTCAGAGCGTTGAATTTCATTTCTTCGCTCATCTCTTTCTTTTTCTAATTTAGAACGCTCTTTGAATATTTCATCTTTTGCCTCGATTAATTTTTCTCTTTTTATTGCTTCAGCGGCTTTTTTGCCTTCTTCTATTATTATAGTAGCTTCATCTTTGGCTTGTTCAGCTTCTTTTGTCTTTTTTATTTTATTTGCATAAAGTCCACCAAAAACACCAATAGCACCGCCTGCAATTAATATTGCCAAATTTTGAAAAATTGGGTCGATCTTGAATTCACCTCCTTTTTTCTTTTTTTGGGGGATTGATGATTCATTATTGTTTTTTATCATCAAAAAAGACATAACGGAATAATTATCCGTTTTTCCTCCTTTTTAATTTCTTCGTTTGCCATTTTATTTTTATAACAAACTCAGAAAAATGAAATATTAATTTTCTTCTTGGACTGGTACAAGACCAGCTTTTTCTCTTGTTGCATCCGTTATTTCTTTTAACATTTCGGGATTTTCTTCAAGTAATTGCTTTGTATTTTCAAGTCCTTGTCCAAGTTTATTACCGTTATAACTGTACCATGCCCCACTCTTATTTATAACGCCCATTTCGGTCGCTGCATCTATTATGCTTCCTGTTTTTGATATACCTTTTCCAAATATTATATCAAATTCAACTTGCTTGAAAGGTGGAGCCATTTTGTTTTTAACAATTTTTACTTTTACTCTGTTTCCTATTTGATCACCACTTGATTTAACAGAATCACATTTTCTTATATCAAGTCTTAAAGAACTGTAGAATTTTAAAGCTCTTCCACCAGGAGTTGTCTCTGGATTACCAAACATAACGCCTATTTTTTCTCTTATTTGGTTGATGAAAATAGCACAAGTCTTTGTTTTGTTTATTATTCCTGTGAGTTTTCTTAAAGCATGGGACATGAGTCTTGCTTGAAGTCCTACATGTTGGTCTCCCATATCTCCTTCTATTTCAGCTTTTGGAACTAATGCTGCTACTGAATCTATTACTATAATATCTATAGCATTGCTTCTTATAAGTGTATCAACTATTTCAAGAGCTTGTTCTCCAGTGTCTGGTTGTGATACATATAGGTTATCAACATCTACACCAATTTTTTTTGCATATTCAGGATCTAGGGCATGTTCAACATCTATAAAAGCGGCAATTCCTCCTGTTTTTTGGGCTTCCGCAATTATTTGAAGAGCAAGAGTTGTTTTTCCAGATGATTCAGGACCAAATATTTCAACAATTCTTCCTCTTGGAATTCCACCAATTCCTATTGCTATATCAAGTGAAAGGGCACCTGTTGAGATAGAATTTTGATCATATCTTGGATTCATATCTCCCAAACGCATTATTGACCCTTTGCCAAATTGCTTTTCCAATTGACCAACAACAGCTTCTAATGCTTTTAGCTTATCGTCCATAATCTAAATCCCTCTTTTTTATAAAATTTAAAAAAGCCCCTAAACTCATATTATAAAAAATAAAGGTTAAGGGCTTAATGTTATAAAAAATATTTAAAACATTAAAAATATTTTTCTTTATTGCTCAATATAACTTGAAGAAAGATTATATTACTACAAATGGTGGTAACACTCACCCTCTATCTCATTTCATTGAGAATTACTTTTTTAAATATTATTGTATATACAATATGTCAGCTATTAAACATTTTTTGTTCTTAAGCTGTCTTGCCTAAATTAGCTTATTTTTTACTTGCAGAGTTTGTATTTTATTCTTTTTATTTGTTCACAAACTGAATTTATTTCTATAGGTAGAAGATCAGGAGAGAGAGGAACTCTGCAACCGTTTAATCTTTCAACCATTATTACGCCTTCTTCATCTTCTACTTCGTCCATTATTTCTTCAGTGTTAAAATAATTTCTTATAAAAACATAAACAAGACATACATCTTCATAAGGGTTAACTGGGAAACCTCTTCCCCATAATTCAACGGCATGAGCTGCTATTTCTTCACAAGATATAGCTTGATCCCCTGCAGATTCCAGAACTTTCTTTATTATTTCACAAAATCCAGTATTTCTTCCAAAACTATTTCCGGGTACCATTTGAGATCCTGCTACTACATTAAGTAGCTTTTCCCTTCTGTGTTATTTTTGAATTATTCTTCCTTTTTTTCCTGTATATATTTTACAGTTTCTTCAATATTTGTAAGGCTTTCTGCATCTTCATCTGGAATTTCAATTCCAAATTCTGTTTCGAGAGCCATTACGAGTTCTACTGCATCGAGAGAATCTGCACCAAGATCATCTGTAAAAGATGCGGTTGGTGTTACTTGGTCTTCATCTACTCCAAGTTGTTCTACAACAAGACTTTTAACTCTTTCTGCTATGTTATTCATTATATACTACCTCCAATTTATCGGATATTTACTTCCGATATTTCTTACTTTCTTTATTACTCAATTTTCGTGATGATTGTTTGTTTTATTATAATTTGCCAAATATTTATTATAGCAAACTTTTAGATAAGACTTTTTCAACTTAAATAAAAATATTCCTTTAATTTACTACATAATTGAGAAAATTAATTTTTTATCTGCTAAATTTAAATAGAATAACTAATTTATTTATTGTATAAAATTATGTTATATTTGGAATGTTTGCATTACATAGCCATTCCGCCGTCAACATGAATGACTTGTCCAGTTATATATGAAGAATCTGGACCAGCTAAAAATGAGACACAAGAAGCTATATGTTCAGGTGTTCCCAAATAACCCAAAGGAATCTGACTATATAATTTATTTTTTGCTTCTTCTGAAAGCTGTTCTGTCATAGCTGTTTTTATGAACCCAGGGGCTATAGCATTTGCTGTTATTCCTCTTGAACCCAATTCTTTTGCTATTGATTTTGTAAAACCAATGATTCCTGCTTTTGATGCTGAATAGTTGCATTGACCTGCATTTCCCATAACTCCAACTACTGAAGCGATAGATATAATTCTTCCGCTTTTTTGTTTGAGCATTATTTTAGAAGTTGCTTTTGTGCAGTTGAAAACGCTTTTTAGATTTATACTTATTACCTTATCCCATTCGTCTTCTTTCATTCTGAGAAGTAAATTGTCTCTTGTTATTCCTGCATTGTTTACAAGTACATCAATTCTTCCAAAATCTGTATGTATTTTTTTGATCATTTCTTCTACTTCACTAAAAGAAGAAACATCTGCTTTATATGTATTGCATTTTACGCCACATGCTTCGATCAATGATTTTGATTCTTCTAAATCTTTTTCATTTAAATCATTTATAGCACAGTTAAAACCATCTTTGGCCAAACGAAGAGCTATTTCTCTTCCTATACCTCTTCCAGCTCCTGTTATTATTGCTACTTTTTCCATTATAACTCTCCTATGTCGTTTACAACTTTTTCAAATGTATCCATGGTCTCTACATTCATTGTTTTTAATGAGACATCTGTCTTTTTGATCATTCCGCAAAGTGCTTTGCCAGGTCCAGCTTCTATAAATAGTTCTACACCATGGTTAGCCATAGCTTTTATTGAATCTACCCAAAGAACACTCCCCAACATTTGGGATTTCAATGCAGAACGAAGTTCTTCTGGATCATTTGATATTTTTGCATTTGAATTCGAGACAACAAAAATTTCAGGTTTTTTAAATTCGGCTTTGTCGATAAGCTCTGCAAATGTTTCTGCTGCATCTTTCATTAATCTTGAATGGAAAGCTGCTCCTACTTTTAATGGTACAACTCTTTTAGCTCCATTTGCTTTTATAATTTCCATTGCTTTTTCAACAGCAGCTATTTCTCCAGAGATTACTATCTGTTCTGGTGAGTTAAAGTTAGCTATTTCAACTACACCTACTGAAGAGGCTTCCTCACAATATTTTTTGACATCGTCGAATTTCATGCCGATTATTGCAGCCATTGTACCAGGAGCTTTGATTCCTGCTTCATTCATCAGTCTTCCTCTTTCTCTGACAAGCTTTATACCATCTTCAAAAGAGATTACTCCTGCTGTTGTAAGTGCTGCATATTCACCTATACTATGTCCTGCTGTCATGTAAGGATTTATTCCTTTTTCTTTTAGTAATTGACTAATTGCAACAGACATTACATATATTGCAGGCTGTGTATTTATTGTCTGCCTTAAATCTTCTTCACTCCCTCTAAAACACATTTCAGAAAGTGAAAATCCTAAAATTTTGTCTGCTTTTTCGTATAATTTTTTTACATTTTCTGAATGTTCATATAAGTCTAAGCCCATTCCAGTTTTTTGGGCTCCTTGACCTGGAAATACAAATGCTATCTTCATGTTATTTTTCATGTCCCCATTTTAGTATCATTGAACCCCAAGCGAGACCTCCACCTATTGCCGTTAGAAGTATTGTATCACCATTCTTTATTTTTCCATCTTCTACGGCTTCAGATATAGCAAGTGGAAGAGATGCACTTGAAGTGTTTCCATATTTTTGCAAATTTACTATTGTTTTTTCTTTAGGGATTCCCAATTTTTTAGCTGCAGAATCTATAATTCTTATATTTGCTTGGTGTGGAATAAACCAATCTATATCTTCTACTTTCATACCAAGTTCATTCATAGAAATCAATGCAGATTCTGGCATTTTGGTTACAGCTTGCCTAAAAACTTCTCTTCCGTCCATTTTTACTGAATGAAGTTTTTCTGCTACTGTTTTTTCTGAAGCAGGCATGGCACAACCACCAGCTGGCATTTTTAGGGCTTCCCCAAAATTTCCGTCTGCTTCCATATGAAAATTCAAAATTCCATTTCCTTCTTTTCCTGGGCGGAGAATGGCTGCTCCTGCACCATCACCAAATAATACACAAGTTGAACGGTCTTCCCAATTTACAATACTTGAAAGTTTTTCACCAGCGACTACAAGAACTGTATCCATTGTTCCAGAAGCTATGAATTGACTTCCTATTGCAAGACCATATAAAAAACCAGAACAAGCTGCTTCTATATCAAAAGCTCCTGCTTGTTTTATTTCTAAGTTTTTACCAACAAGTGCAGCTGACGAAGGGAACATCATATCAGGTGTTACTGTACAACCTATTATAAGTTGTATATCTGATTTGGCTATATTAGCATTTTTTATAGCTTTTTCAGCAGCTTTTGTCATCATGTCAGATGTAGTCATGTCATCTGAAGCTATTCTGCGTTCTTTAATACCTGTTCTTGTTGTGATCCATTCGTCATTTGTTTCTACTATTTTTTCTAAATCGTAATTGCTGAGAATTTTTTCTGGAGCATAAGCTCCTAATCCAGCAATTTCAACGGCTCTTCCTTTAAACATTGATATTCTTACCTTTTTAAAATTTGATTAGAGCGTCCAAAATGAAATATATTTATTATTGTAAAAAAATATATTATAAAAATAAATTCTATGACATTATTCCATTTTTGTTGGTAAATGTACATAGAATTTTACATTTAGTAGAAAATTTTAATTAATTTTCCTGTGGCTCTTCTGATTTAAGAATAGTTTTACCTCTATATTTTCCACAAGAAGGACAAATGTGATGTGTAAGCATAGGAGCTTTACAATTTGGACATGTTGTAAGTGAAGGCATTGTTAAATGAATATTTGCTCTTCTTCTTCTTGTCTTAGAATGTGATGTTTTATATTTGGGATTTGCCATTTTGTATAATATCCTCTTTTCTGATTTTTTTCTAAAAACTTAATCGGATTCTCCGCAAGAACATTTTTGTATATTCCTATTACAACCACATGAACAACAAAGACCTTTACAGTCAGGTTTGCATATTGTCTTTAGAGGAATTGCAGCTAAAATATTCTGTCTTAGAGCCTCTGTTAAGTCGATTCTTGTTCCTTTATATAAAAAGTAATCTTCATCTTTAGCAGGTTTTATTGATCTGTCTGTAATTTCTTCTGTTTGATAGAAATGTTCATTTATATCGCATTCTATGTTTAACTTAAAGTCACTTAGACATCTTACGCAAACAGAATCAGTTTGACCTTTTACTTTACCTGTAACAAGAATACATCTGCCCGTATTTGTTAATTCGAGATCGGCTTCAACATATACATTTATATATCCATCATCTGTCTCTGTTCCAATATTACCAGCAAGATGAATTGCTCTTTTTAAACCTATTTGCTTTTTTAAATCTTTAATATCTTCAATCATTAATTTTTTTTCCCTTTTAAAAGGGAGCTTAAAAAATATAGTTATAAATTTATAGTCATACTATAATAGCAAATGATTAAAAAAAAATCAAGTCTTTAAATGATAAATATTTTCTTTTTTTACAGTTTTTATATGATAACAAAAGATAAAAAAAAAATCAAGTCTTTTTGAGATAATCACATTGAAATAAATTATAAAATTATAATACTATAATAAAAAATATTATTGGTTCTGATAAAACCAATAAGAATGTTGAAAAAACATTTTTTTTATATATAATTTTATTACATCAATTTTCAGAAATCCTAAGAAATATGTTAAGAAACTCACAAAAGTAGCATTGTAGAAAACTTTCAATTTAAATTTACACTAATTTTGAAAATTGCCGTAACTTGTTGCCTTAGATAAAAAAAATAATGAAAGGAAGAAAAAATGAAGAGTTTTCGTAAACTTGTTTTTTTTAGTATTTTGCTTTTTTTGTGTGCAGTTATAACTTCAGCATGTGGTGATTCATATGGAGGAATTGATTACTATAATCCAAATGTTGCTTATGATGGAAATAGTATTATCATAATATATGATAATGATCCTAAAGAAGTAACATTAGATGACAGTGTCATTGATAAATTATATAAATTAGGGGTACTTGCAAAAGATTCTAAGCATAAAAAAGAACTTAAAAAAGCAGATATTCCTGATATTTTTACTTATCATGGTACTCAATATAAAATAGTTGCTTTGGGAGAGAGTGTATTTGAAGATTGTGAATCATTGGAAAAAGTAAAAATTCCAGATAGTGTTGAGAGAATTGGAGATTATGCTTTTTATTGGTGTAAAAGTTTGGAAGAAATAGAACTCCCTGATAGTGTTGAAGAAATTGGAAGAGCGACTTTTAAGAATTGTTCTTATCTAAAGAAGATAAATATACCTTACAAAGTTAAAAAAATTGAAAATGAAACATTTCAAAATTGTTATTGTTTAAATAATATAACTTTTGGAAATAGAATTACAACGATTGGTGATAGTGCTTTTGAACAGTGTAATTCACTAATTGAAATAACATTGCCGTATTCTTTGATAGAAATTGGTGATAGTGCTTTTGAACAGTGTACATTATTGCAAAATGTAATGATTCAAGATGGACTTAGAGTAATTGGTGATAGAGCTTTTTATAAT
The DNA here is from genome assembly GCA_902791745.1 of uncultured bacterium. GTDB lineage: Bacteria > Vulcanimicrobiota > CADAWZ01 > CADAWZ01 > CADAWZ01 > CADAWZ01. The sequence continues at coordinate 937 of CADAWZ010000079.1, read as the reverse complement.
TGTTTTCATTTAACACTCTACATTCCAGATAGTGTAGAAATTATTAGAGGTTTTTGGACATTATATAATGTTAACTTTTATTATGATGGTTCAGCATCTGGTTCTCCATGGGCAGGTAATAAGTTAGAATAATTAATTTATAAAGTTTATCAATTGGGTTTGTATTGAAAAGTCAGTCGAGATATTTTTTGCTCGATTGGCTTTTTTATATTTCAAGTCATAGTTTTTTATATTTAATTTGATTTTATTCTTTCCTTTTTAGTATTTTTTTTTTATTGGAGAAGACTATTTTCTCCTATTTAAAAGTTGCTGTAAACAATCCAATCTATGTCTGTATACTGCCACTTTGTCATTGCGAGGCTTTGAAATAGTTAAAAACTCGTTAGAGTTTTTAAAAAACAATCCCCACAAGGGGGAAGCCGTTGCAATCTAAGCCTGTAAATTATTATTTACTTAAAAATAAGTCGATCGGCTCTATCCTTAGAATAAGATGTTTGAAAAAGTTTTTTTCTTCCTTCCTCATGACTGAAAAAGTTATTGCTTTTTGAAAGTCTTTCTTTAAAGGAGGTTTAGAGGATGAGCCCAGAAAATAGATAAGGAAACTAAGTAAAAACTTAGAAGTTTTTACTTAATTCCATGCAAGCACCGAGATACACTTCTTTAAGATTGAAGAAGTTATTAAAGAAAAATAAACAGTATAGTAAAAATAAGTTCCTCTTCAAGCTGGAGAGGTTTGGAGAGGGTGGAGAAATCTTAGCCTGCGTCAGCAGGCATCCAGTTGTTCCCTCCTTTTAAAGGATGGGTAGGGAAGATAGCCCAGAATATAAGGTGCTGGCAAGCACCGAGAAACATGCCCTCCTCATGATTGAGGAGGGGTAGGGGTGGTGTTGATTCAAGAAATAAAAATTATAATCAAAAATAAAAGCACTTAATCAAA
>CADAWZ010000078.1 GCA_902791745.1 uncultured bacterium | reverse complement strand
ATAGAGTTCAAGCATATCTATTTCTTTCCAATCATCAGCTGATTTATTTGGTATTAACATCTCATCAGTAATTGGGGAATCTTTTAATGTTATGATAGGGACTGGAAAACCTGCTGAGTATTCCATTATGTTTGTTTGAAATCTTAAGCCATCGAGTTGATCAGGCCATAGAAGAGGCTTTAAAATAACCATGCCTTTGCCCTCTGTTCTTATTGCTGCAACAGCATTGTCTTCTGAAAGTCTGTATTTTAAAAGACCTGTTGTTCCATTTACACATTTTACAGCACTGAATTTGTCTTCATCTATTTTTACAACAAAAACAATAGCACCATTTACTCCATTTAATGTTGGATGGCTTCCAAAAGACGATACAACTATTGCTTTTCCAGGTGTTTTGCGTGAACCTAATTCACCAACAAGGTCTTTACTCAATGTTCCATCTGGATTTATTGGAGAATTGATCATCCCAAAATATTCTGCCAATCTCGAATCATATACCCAAAGAGTTCCACCTTGTTCTCTAACCCAAGTCATTATTGGTTCTATCATTTCCTGGGGAAATTTCTCAAAACTTACTTGTAATGCCAAAATTTTTGCATATTTAGGATTTGATTGCAAATTTTCGATATCTTTTATATTTGAATCTTTTATTACTCTTACTCCACATTCTTTTTCAGAATGTGCTTGCTTTTTTATATATTCTGGAATATCTCCACCATCTATAACTCCCATTAAGAAAAATGAAGTTATAAACAGTATAAGAAGAGAAAATATTTTTATGTTTTTGTTTCTCATAGTATACCTCTTAATTTGAAATTAGTTCACCCATAAATCCCCAAGTAAATGCTTTTTGCAATTTTACTTTTACGATTTTTCCTATCAAAGATGAATCTCCAGTAAAATTGACTACCGTTTTTTTATCAGTCTTTCCTGTTACAAATTCACCATCTTTTTTAGAAAGAGTTTCAACAAGTACAAGAGCCTCAGAACCTTCGAGCTTTTTGTGTTTTTCAAATGTTATATTATTCTGCATTTCGATAAGTTTATTTAACCTATCAAGTCTTTCTTGTGGAGGTACGGATGGATTTATTTTTACAGCAGGTGTTCCTTCTCTTTCAGAATATGCAAACATGAACGCACCGTCAAAATTTATTTCTTTGACAAAAGCCATTGTATTTTCAAATTGTTCATTTGTTTCACCAGGAAAACCGACTATAATATCTGTTGTGATTGCAATTTCAGGCATTGCTTGGCGTAATTTTTCAACTATTGAAGCATATTCTTGAGTTGTATATCTTCTTCCCATGCGTCTTAATATTGTGTCATCTCCTGATTGAAGAGGTAGATGAATATGCCTACATACATGTTCAAGAGATGCCATTGTTTCAACAAATTTGTCATCAAAATTTGCTGGGTGTGGAGACATGAATCTTATTCTTTCAATACCTTTTAAGTTATTAATTTTTTTCAAAATATCATTAAATGACCCATATTCTGGTTTATCTTTACCATAAGCATTTACATTTTGACCCAATAAGGTAATTTCAAGACCACCTGAATTTACAAATTCTTCTGCTTCTTTCATTATATGTTCAAGAGGACGACTTACCATAGCTCCTCTTACATATGGAACTATGCAATATGTACATCTATTGTCGCAACCCTCTGTAACAGGTATCCAAGCAGAAAAGTTTCTGTCTCTATCAACAGGCATTACTTCAAAATTCATCTCTCCCAATTCACATAATGCTCTTCTTTTACCTGTCCTCTGTACATACTCAATTAAATAAGGAATTGAAGAAATATTTCTTGGACCAACAACAATATTTACATTGGGGAATCTACCCAAAAGTTTTTTACCATCTTTTTGGGCAAGACAACCTGAAACTATTGTTATTAAATTTGGTTTAAATTTTTTTAGTTCTCTGTACTGCCCAAGTCTTCCATAAACTTTTACATCTGCCTTATCTCTTATTGAACAAGTATTTATTACAAGAATGTCAGTTTCTGTAATTTCTTCTGTTTTTTCATAACCACATGATTTTAAAAGAGCAGAGATAAGCTGTGAATCATATTCATTTTTTTGACAACCAAGTGTTATTATATAATATTTACCCTTCATAATTATTTGTTTTTCAAGTATTCGACCGCTGCTTGAAGTTGTGTGTCGCCAGGTCTTCCTACTCTTGTTACATCCATTTCTTTTTTAATATCAGGCATAATGCCTATTTTGTTTATATTTCTATTTTTAGGAGTGAAATAATGCATTACAGTGATTTTGAAAGCTCCGCCATTTCTAAGTGGAAGAAGTTCTTGAACAGAACCTTTTCCATAACTTTTTCCACCCATAAGTGTTGCAAGTCCATAATCTTGTAGAGCTCCTGCTGTGATTTCAGAAGCACTTGCTGTATATTTATTTATAAGAACGACACAAGGAATTTTTAAATCAGATACACCATGTGATTTTAAATAATTTTTTCTTCCTGTTCTATCAGATACAGACACAACAGTTTTACCTGCTCCGAGCATATAACTACATAAATCTTGTGCTGCGTTTATAAGACCACCGCCATTATTTCTCAAATCAATAATCAAACTTCTTATATTTTTGCTTTCAAGAGCATTCATTGCTTTGGCAAATTCATTGGCTGTATCATCTCCAAAAGTTCTGATCTTGATATAACCAATAGTTTTATTTATCAGTTTACAACTCACAGAATGAATTTTTATATTTTCTCTAACTATTGTAAATTTTAAAAGTTTGTCACTTGTTTTTCTTTTTATCAAAAGAACAACAGATGTCCCTACTTGACCTCTCAATTTTGCCATTGCTACATCTATTGGCATTGTTTTTGTTGGTTCATCATTTATCTTTATAATCAAATCTTCTGGCAATATGCCTGCTTTATATGCAGGAGTTCCTTCTATTGGTTCAAAAACAGTAAGTTGATTTCCATTATTTTTGTCCTGTTGAATAAATACTCCTATTCCTCCAAATGTGCCTGCTTGCATTTGTTCCATAAGTGATCTGTAATCTTTAGGCGTCAAAAGCATAGTATATGGATCGTCCATTGCTGCCATTAAGCCCTGTATTGATGCATACCATAAAAGATTTTGAGAAATTCCTGTTGAAACAGAAAGAGATTGTATTTCAGAAGATATTGTATTTAAAGAAGAGATATGTGCAGACTGATTTATTTTTGCTGTTTTAAAAAGAATATTTAATTCTCTGTTTATACCGTTAATCAAGGTCTGTTCAGTTGGATTTTCAATGAATTTTTGTTGCATTTGATTTAATGCAGATACAAAAAGTGAATAATCAGGATTAAAACCAAGTGAAGATGGATTTTTTACAAAAGGAGCATAGTCTGTCTCACTTTGATACCCTTTTTTTTCTTCCGCAAAACAGAAATTTATACAACAACAAAATAATAAAATAATAAGTGATAAAAATTTAAATTTGTTTAATTTTTTCATATTATTTTCCTCGATTTTTATGCAAAAGCACTTGTGTCCATGATACCGCCACCCATGCAGGCTGTACATAAAACTTCGCCAGTTCCATTACATACTTTACATTCTTTTTCTTTGTTATTTTGTTTATTATTACTATCTACAATATTTTCTTTAACTTCTTTATCTTCATTACAAATTGGGCATGGCACTTTGCCTTTTCCTTTACATTTGGGACATATAACTTGAATCATATTTTTTCCCCCTTACTAAATTTGATAAAGCCATTAATCCTCCATTTACAACTGAATGACCTCCTAAAATAATTGGAATTTTACTCTCAGCAATTTTTTTTGTAAAAAATTTTATAAATGGATTCTTTATTTTTTGCCATATTTTCATGTCTGATAAATAGACATCTTCTTGCTCATATTCGCCTGCAAATAGAGAAAATATTATTCTTGTATCAAATATACCACCATCACAAATATTTTCAAATAATTTAAATAAATTGTCAAAATTTTCTGATTTAAAAAAATATTTTAAAAGACTTGATGAGGCTTTACCTCTTATTTTAAGTCCTCTCTCTTCAGATAGAAATCTTATTTTGCAAGGTATATTTTTTTCAGCCATATATAAATTTAGTGGATTTATCCTACCATATACAAATATTTCACTTGATTTAGATGATAAAACTTTTATGAATTTATCCAAATCTATATTTTTGAAAATGCTATTTGATATATAATTTCCAATATTACCTGAATTATTTGTAATTTTTGATAGAATAGCAAAATCGTTTGGCGTGTCTATATCAAAAACACTTCCCAAACTAACTGGCATTTTTAGATATTTAAGAAAAGTTTTACTCATTAAATATGACGAAAAATAATTGTCTATATTCGGAAAATTTAAAATAATTTCATTAGTCAAATCTGATGATGAGAAAGAAATAAAATCTGAAGATACTGGATTATTTGAAATAAATTGCCCCTTTATTGTATTTTCAGATATAAATTTGAATTCATCTTTTGTTAAAAAATAACAGCTTCCAGCTCCAAAATAAAATATTTTATCCAGTAAATATTTATTTATAATTTTTAATAGATATTTTCCAAAATTAATTTTTTTTTCTATTTTTTCAAAGATTACAAAATTTAATTTTTCTGCTTTTTTGAGTAGGTTTTCATTTCCAATAATTATAGTAGAATCGAAATAACCACTTTCAAACATTCTGTGACTTGTGTCAAATATCATTTCTTCTCTTGCTTCTTTTATAGCCTCAGAAACGCTTCCTTTTTGTGGTTGTACATTCCAATTTTCTATGATTATTGGAGTTATTTTTTTAAAATTCGTCATCTGAAGAAAATTCACCAGCTATAGGCGTTAACATCATATCAGATATTTCTCTTGGAGTTTCACAATTACCCAAAACCCACATTAATTTTACGAGAGCAGATTCAGGAGTCATATCATTAGCCATAATAGCACCAGTTTTTTTTAATAATCTACCTGAAGGGTATAAATCATCTGTGTAGCCATATTCACATTGTGATGCTACTACTATCGAAACTCCTCTTTCAATAGCCCTTTTTATGGGAGGAATTAGTGATTTTTCACCTACTGGAATATTTCCAATTCCAAAACTTTCTATAACTATTCCTTTATATCCCATTTCTGTTATTTTATCTATGACTTCAGGATTAATTCCAGGATATATTTTTAAAAGAAAAACATCTGGTAAAAGTTTTTTTCTCAAAATTGGGCGGTATCTTCCACGTCTTTTACATTCTCTTGAAAGTGTTAGTCTAACGCCAGCATGACCTAGAGGGTCAAGTGAAAATGAACTGAAAGCATTTATATCTGTTCCACTTATTTTTTTTGCTCTATTTGCTCTTAGGAGTACATTTCCAAAAAATATACATACTTCGGCAATGTCCATTGACGCATATCTAAATGAATATAATAAATTATTTTTTGCATCACTTCCAAAAGTATTTGAAAGTGGAATTTGAGAACCTGTAAAAATAACAGGTTTCCCTAAATTTGTTATTAAAAAAGATACTGCAGAAGCCGTATATACCATAGTATCAGTACCATGTACAACTACAAAACCATCATAGTTATCATATTCATCATATATTTTTTCAGCGAGTGCAACCCAATTTTCAGGTTTCATTTCTACACTGTCAAAATTGCTTAATTGATATAAATCTATATCTGCAATTTGTTTCGCTTCAGGAACTTTTCCCAAAAGCTCGTCGGCAAGTGTGAGCGAAGATAGGGTTTCACTATCCATAGCAATTGTGCCACCAGTACATATACAAAGTATTTTATTTTTTTTATTCATTTTCTTCTAAATTATCTTCTTCAGAATTGTTTTCTTCTAATGAATCTTCTGGTTGTTGGTTTTTATCTTCTTTTGTATTTAACGACTTTAGAAAATCGCTTGGTTTTAAACTGTCAATATATTTTCTTAACATTTGTCTATCATGCTGACTTATTTCTCTATCACGAGAAGAATTTTCTAAATCATCATAATTTGCTTCTGGTTCTTCTGTTCTTGAATTTCCTTTTTTTTGAGTTATACTTTCTTCAATTAATATATGATCAGCTATGTATATAGGAGCTTTTGTTCTTAGTGCTAAAGCTATGCCATCACTTGGTCTTGAGTCTATATCAAATGTTTGATTATCTCTTTCAAGAGTTATTGTCGCATAAAATGTATTATTTTTTATTTCGGTTATATTTACACTCTTGACAGTAGCACCTAATTCTTCAATTATGGAAACCATTATATCATGAGATAGCGGTCTCGGAACTTTTGAGCCTTCAAGTGCTAATGCAATTGCTGTTGCTTCAAAAGGGCCAATCAATATTGGAAGATATCTTGAATTAGATTCGTCTTTCAATATTATAACGGGATCATGTGTCAAAAGATCTATTCCAAGTTTATCAACATACATTCTTTTCATGTTTTAACTATACCGCCTTATTCAATGGTAATTTTATCAATTTTTATATAAAAAATAATTATAATTTATAATAAAAAATCCTTCAGAAACAGATAATTTCAATTTATTGAGAAAATTTAGAAAAATGTTAACAATAATTTCATTGCTAAAGTAAGAAAAATGTTTTATTATATTCTCAGTGAATAAGAAATAAGGAAAAAATATTAAGTGTGATGTCCGCCGATATGTTATGAAGTAGTAATATTTGGAAGTAGTAATAAAAAAATTGATCGGCAAGAGTAGGGACATTTTGAAATTGGAGGTGTTTAAAATGGATTCCATACATGGAATTAATCATTTTTCTTCATATATCTCACCACAGCACAATAATCTATTTGAAAAAACAAATATAAATAATAAACCTGAAACATCTTCTCTTTCCGATGGTTTCGAGCATACAAAAAATATTGACAATTCTGTCATGAATCAAACAGATGCTTTAAAGTTTTTGTCTTATGCAGATAAAACAGAAAAAGCATCACAAATTACAGATTCAGTTCATGTATCAAATATTGGTTCATTTGATTTGTCGTTAAATGGAATAAATAGCAAAGAGTTTTTATATTTAGGTATATAGTACATAATAATATTATATCTTGCAATTTAAATTATGCTATGTTAAAATAGTTTGTATTATTTTGACATAGCTTTTTTATTTTTAAAATGAAAATAATATTAGTATAATTTAGAAGAAATTTAATAGTACATTTTCGTACAGGAGAATATTTTTATGCAACCGATTATAGCAATAGCAGGAAGACCAAATGTAGGTAAATCACAGCTATTTAATAAAATGTTAGGAAAGACAATTTCCATTGTTCAAGATGAACCAGGAATAACGAGAGATAGGATATATTCAGAATGTGAGTGGACAGGGAGAAGATGTCTTCTTGTTGACACAGGTGGAATTGATGAGGATATTACTGATCCTATAAAGGCCATGGCACAAACACAAGTTAGAAAAGCCCTTGAAGAGGCTTCTCTTATACTTTTTGTCGTTGATATTAGAGCTGGTATAACGACACAAGATGAACAAATTGCTGTTGAATTAAAAAAATTGAAAAAGCCAGTTTTAATTGTAGGAAATAAAGCAGATAATTTAGCAATAGAAAATGAATCCTATGAATTTTCATCATTGGGGTTTGGAATTCCATTTTGTATATCTGCACTTCATGGAACAGGAGTCGCAGACCTTATGGACAAGATGTTTGCTATTTTAAAAATAGATAAGAGTGATGAGACAGAAAATGATTTTCCTCGAATTTCGCTTGCAGGAAGAAGAAATGTAGGTAAATCCTCCATATTAAATGTTTTGTGTGGTGAAGATAGAAGTATTGTACATGAGACAGGAGGGACAACAAGAGACAATGTTGAAAGTGCTGTAAAATTAGGAGGCAGAAATTTTACCGTTACAGATACTTCAGGTCTTCGTCGCAAGGGTAAAATAAGTGAAAAAGTGGAATTTTATAGCACAATAAGAACTCTTCAGGCTATTGAAGAGTCTGAGTGTGTAATTCTTGTTTTAAATGCAAATGAGGGAATTACAAATCAAGATTTGAAAGTTGCTGAACAAATTCAAAAAGCAAGAAAATCTTCGATCATAATCGTAAATAAATGGGATATAATAGAAGATAGATGTAAAGGCAAAAAACAGTTAATCTTGGAACAGAGAAAAAAATGGCTTGAAGATATCAAGGGAATCATTTATTTTCTTTCATCTTCTCCTATTTTGTTTACATCGGCAAAAACAAAAAAAGGTTTTGATAAACTTCGTTCAACAGTTGAACAGGTTTTAAGTGAATATAATAAGAGAATAGATACTCCTATTGTAAATAAGATGTTTAGAGAGGCTCAAGAAATGCGACCTGCTCCTTCTTATAAAGGTAAACAACTCAGAATATATTTTGCCTGTCAGACATCTTCTGCACCGCCTGTTTTTACTGTCAAAGTAAATTCTACTAAATTGATTCATTTTTCTTATGAGAGATATTTAGAAAATTATGTTAGAAAATCTTTTGGTTTTATTGGTTCTCCAATAATATTGAATTTTAGAAATAACAAGGGAAATGAAGAAGAAAAATCAGGGGGCATGTTCAAAAAATGACACCATGTTTTATAACTGTTGGCGGTTGTATTGTTGATCCTCCAAGTAATGCAGGTATAACTGCACCAAATATGACTACATATTTAATAATAATTGGCTTATGTATAATTTCATATTTACTTGGTTCTATACCATTTGGCGTACTTATAGGAAAAATGTTAAAAGGGATAGATATAAGAACAACAGGAAGTGGAAACATAGGAACAAGTAATGCTTTTAGAGCATTGGGACCTGTTGGTGGAAGTCTTGTATTTTTGGCAGATACATTAAAGGGTTCTATTCCTGTTCTTATAATTGCTTTTTTAGTACCAAAATTGATTCCAATTGATATGAAGACTATAGCTCAAATTGCAGTCGGAATATGTGCAATTTTGGGGCATACTTACTCGATATTTTTAAAATTTACTGGTGGAAAAGGTGTTGCTACATCATTTGGCGTTATAGTGTCCATGTGTTGGTATGTCGCTCTTATATGTCTTGGTATATGGGGAATTGTTGTATTGACTACTAAAATAAGTTCTGTTGCTTCTATGACTGGAGCTATTGCATTTCCTATAACTACTTATATTTTTTTCAAGACAAATGATATGCCACTTTTGATATTTTCTATAGTTGCCTGTCTTTTGATTATTTACTTACACAGATCTAATATAAAAAGATTAATCAATGGTGAAGAATTGAAAATGTCAACAAAAGAGAAAAAGAATGTAAGTGAATTCAAAGAACAAAAGAGCGAAAAAGAAGAAGATAAAAAATAATATGAAGAAAAATAATTATCTGCTCTGTTTTGATTTAGACGGAACTTTGATTGATTCAAGAGGGGATATTGCAGGCTGTATTAATTATGCCTTAAATCACTTTGGATTAACATCAATCTCTGAAGAGACTATTGCTGATTTAGTAGGTCATGGAATAAGAAATACTGTTGTCAAAGCTCTTGATTATTTAAATGACAAATCTGCTGATAGGGAAGAGGCTGGTAAAACAACTGTTTATAATAGTGTAAAAGAGGGTTTAAGAAAATTAAAAGAGGCTGGATTTTATATTGGAGTTGTTACAAATAAAATTCAACCTCTTACAGAAAAAGTTTTGTCTATTTTAAATATAAGTGAATATCTTGATTTTATACATGGGGCAGAATCTGGATTTCCATTAAAACCTGCTCCTGATTCTATTTTGGCTATGATCGAAAAAGCCAATGTATTTAAAGAAAATACATTTATGATTGGCGATGGAATGACAGATATAAAAACTGGCAGAAATGCAGGTGTAAAAATTTGTCTTGTTACTTATGGTTATAATACCCCACAAAATGTTGATGTTGATATGAAAGTCGATTCTTTTGCAGAATTAACAGAAAAATTTATATCTTTATTGTAATTGTTTAATACCTGTTTGAAAATGTAAAAAATGACAATAAAATCCAGTTCATTTTGAACTGGATAGAATACTGTA
>CADAWZ010000077.1 GCA_902791745.1 uncultured bacterium | reverse complement strand
TTTTAAAAAGAATTTCCTATTCTCAAACAATTCATTTTTCTAAGAATATACACTGCCTCATCAAGATTTAAATTACTTATTAAAATGTTTGGCTTATTAGAACTAAAATCTTCACATAAAGCCAACCCAAAATCACTACTTGCTTGTGTAGAACTATGATGTTCTATTGTAATTCCACCAATTCCTACAGTATGACTATGTCTATGACCTCGTTTAATATTTTCAAAAATTTTAAAAGAGACATTATTCTGAATTGATATATTCTTTTCTTGTTTCTGCCCTAAAAATGTATTTTCTTCTATTTTTACTTGATATTTATTTACTGTTATTTTTATTTTATCTTTTTTCTCAAAAATAAAAACTGAATCATCATCTCTCAAAATATTTACATTTTGAAATCCTGTTTCAAAGCATTCATTTTGACTTGATAAACTCAATATTCTTTTTGCTTCAGTCAATAAGACAATAATAAATAATTTTGACAATTGACTATAATCAGAAATAAACAAATCAAATTTATCCTTGTCTTTTTTTAAATCAGGAAGATGAACTGGTTGCAATGATTTTACATAGACAGAAAAAATAGTACTTTTTTCTTCATTTTTACTTTCTGATGTAACTACTTGCTCATTTGAAGCTCCCTGAATATCAAGATAAACATCAGCAATATTTTCCCTATCTATAAAAACTCTCTTCTTATTTGTTTTTGCTTCAATTCCTTGAGGAGTTATTGTAAAATAAACTTTTGTTTTAAAAACGCTAAAAGTTATAATCATCAAAATAGCTAATGCTCCGCCAATACAAGCAAATATTTTAGCTAAACCAAAATTTGTTTTTATAAATATAAATGTTAATGTAAAAGATAAAGCACATATTATCCATAAAATCATAAACATAGGCGAATTATGAATAGTTTTGAAAAATAAACTTGCTGAATAATTAGTAAATGTCAATTTATCTTCTTCTACTTTTAAATCAAAATTATATTTTTTATTAAAAAACACATTTTTAAAAAATATATTTTTATAATATTCTCTTTTTTTAGCCTCTAATTTTTTTTTCAAACCCTCTCCGAAATCTTTTAAACCATCAAGAATACCCTTACCTAAATCGTCTAAAACTCCCATATCCACTCCCAAAAGAATATACTATGAGAAATATAAAAATTTTCTCATAGTATATAATATCAAATTAATATAAAATTTTGCCTAAAGCTACATTTTTTAAATGAAGTCCATATTCAGAAGAACCATATTTTTCAGCTGTTTTTAGCAAAGTATCCTTATCTATCCAACCTTCTTTATATGCAATTTCTTCAGGAGCTCCTATCTTCAGTGAAAGTCTATTTTCAATAACTCTTATATATTCTCCAGCTTCACTCAATGCTGTTATAGTTCCTGTATCAAGCCAAGCATAACCTCTTCCAAGGGTTACAACTTCAACATTGTCTTTTTCAAGATAGACTTTGTTTAAATCTGTTATTTCAAGTTCTCCTCTTTTGCTTGGTTTTAATTTTTTTGCATATTCACAAACATGCTCATCATAAAAATAAAGACCAGTAACAGCATAATTTGATTTTGGATTCTGTGGCTTTTCTTCAAGTGAAATAGCTTTACCTTTTGAATCAAATTCAACAACACCAAATCTCTGAGGATCATTAACATGATAGCCAAATAAAGTTGCACCTTTATCTGATTTATAAGCATTTCTCAATTTTCTTTTTAAACCATCACCATAAAAAATATTATCTCCTAAAATCATTGCAGATTTATGACCATCAATAAATTTTTCACCAATGGTAAACGCCTGTGCTAATCCACCTGGTGTTGGCTGTTCTTTATATTGTAAATTTATACCAAAATTTTTACCATCTTCCAAAAGTCTTTCAAAATTTGGAAGATCATGAGGTGTAGATATAATCAAAATATCCCTTATTCCTGCCAACATCAATACAGACAATGGATAATAAATCATTGGTTTATCATAAACAGGTAAAAGTTGTTTACTTGTAACAAGTGTTAAAGGATAAAGCCTTGTTCCACTTCCACCAGCTAAAATAATGCCCCTTCTATCCATAATTTTCCCCCTAACCAACTTAGTCTTCTTGCTTTTAAAAAGAATTAGCTGAATATATTATTACACCAAGTTAATAATTTAATCTTCAGTTTTTAACATCAATTCCAATTTTAATCTTTTATATTCCCTCTCTTTAGATTCAGCTAATTTTTTTGAAACAGCCCCTTCTTCAAATAATTTTTGATATTTTTCTGCTTCTTCCTTAGCTTTTTCTAATCGTTCCTTATCTTCATCTTTAATTTTTTTCTCTTTTTTAACATATTGTGGTTCTTTTCCACCATGCTTTAATATAAATTTTTTCAAATTTTCTGCTTTTTTCTGTTGTTCAGAAAGCCTATTTTGTAAATCTTTTACTTTGTTACTCTGAAGTTCCTCTTCAGTAAGTTGATTTTCAAAGTCTGTTCTACTTATCAAACCTCTATCATAAATATTTTTGCTTTTTTCAGTATCTGATTTTACCATTGTCAAAATATCATTTTCTGTATCAAAATATTCTTGTAAAATTGCAATACTCTCATTTAATCGCAAAAGCTCACCTTTTTTTGCTTCAACTATTTTTTTATAATCTATCTCAACTGGATAAGAATAACTTCCAAAAGTAGAAAAAGATGGATAAAATCTCACATCAGGAGAAATTCCAAGAAGTCCTCTTGTTTTTCCAATATCAACAAAATTTCCTTGTGGATTTCTTACTTTAATATCAACATGATTTACAGCTACTTCACCTACAACCATTCCAGGTTCTATCACTGTTCCAACTTTTACAAGTGGAGTCAAATGCCCATAAGTAACAGAATAACCATTTTTCATAGTTACCATTATTCCCCACTCATAATCACTCCAAGGAATAATTGCAGTAACTGTACCAGCCCAACCTGCAGGCACTCTAAATCCTTTCAAAAGACCTATATCATATCCATAATGATAACCTGCATGACTTCTATACATCGAAACATCACGCCAATCACTAAACCAACCAGTAATAACGGCATAAGGATCGATCTGTTTGATTCGCTTTACATAAGCATCTAAATCAGTTTCTTTTCCAGATAACTTCAAGGATTCTCGCTTTTTTGTAGTTGTATCTTGTTTTTTTATCGCTGTATTTTGCTTCTTCGTAGTTGTATTTTGCTTATTTGCAGTTGTATTTTGCTTATTTGCAGTTGTATTTTGCTTATTTGCAGTTGTATTTTGTGCTTATTTGCAGTTGTATTTTGCTTATTTGCAGTTGTATTTTGCTTATTTGCAGTTGTATTTTGCTTATTTGCAGTTGTATTTTGCTTATTTGCAGTTATATTTTGTTTCTTTGCAGTTGTATCTTGTTTCTTTGCAGTAATATTTTGATTTTTTGCAATTACTACATCTGCATTAGCAAAAAAGAAAAAAGAAAATAAAAAAATAAATATAAATATAAATAAATTATTTCTGCTCATTATTTGCTTTGTTTTCTTGCACTATTTTAATAATCTTTTGTGCATCTAATTCTACTTTGTTAAAAAGTTGATCTATATAAGAATCTACATTATTTCTAATCTCATCTGCCTCACTCTTTGCTTTAGACAATATCTCATCTTTACTTTTTTCAGCTTCTTCTTTTATTTTATTTGCGTCATTTTTTGCTTTTTCTATTATGTCATTTGCTTTTTCTCGTGCGGCCTTAACAACTTCGCTTTCCAAAACCATTTTTGAAGCTTTATCTTGAGCTTGCCTTAAAATATCATCTGCATTTATTTGAGATTGCTCAAGTTTTTTCTTTGCTATTTGCTTTGAATCTTTAATAATTTTATCAGCCTGTTCTGAAACCAACTTGGCATGATTTAATTCTTCTGGAATAAAACTTCTAAGTTTTTCTATAAGCGATATAAGCCTATCATGATTCAAAATACATCTACTTTCAAAAGGCCATATTAACTTAGGAGCTGATGCTATAGCTTGTTCCATTTGATCCAATATTCTAAATATACTCATGCCAAATTCCTCTTATTATTTATTTTTTAGTGATTCAATCTTTTTTATAAGTATATCCTCTGTATGGGGAGGTAATAAATCAGAAGCTCTTGCTCCTAATTTATATATTTCTTTTATTTTACTTGAACTTAAAAAAGCATATTTATCTTCTGTTATCATAAAAACTGTCTCAATATTATGATTTAACTTTTTATTCATCAAAGCCATTGAATATTCATATTCAAAATCAGTAACTGCTCTCAAACCCTTTACAATTATATTTATCTTCTTTTTGTCCATATATTCAACTAAAAGTCCAGAAAAACTATCTATTGTTACAGAAGGAAGATGAGCAGTAGCTATTTTTAAAAGTTCAACTCTTTCCTCAAGAGAAAAAAGAGGAGTTTTTCCTGAATTAACCAAAACAGCTATAACAACTTCATCAAAGAGTTTAGAAGCTCTCTCTATTATATTCATATGTCCCATAGTAACAGGATCAAAACTTCCTGGATAAACCGCAATTTTCATTTTTATTCCTTCCTATTCATTCACAAAAAAAGTAAGTGCCGTCTGTCCGTATTTTTTAACTCGTGAAAAAACAAATCCATTAGGTTCTAATTCTGTTTTATGGTATCTTTCAACAATAAAAACACCATCTTTTTTTAATAAATTCATTTCCTTGACTTTCGACACAAACAAATTATAATCTTTAAAATCATAAGGTGGATCCGCAAATATTATATCAAATTGACCTTCTATTTTTGAAAGAGCTTTAAATATATCTGCTGATATTATCTTTAATTTATCACTAAATCCTATCATTTCAGCATTATTTTTTATTATCCCTATTGCATATCTACTTCTATCTGCAAAAACGACAGAATCAGCTCCACGGCTGAGAGCCTCAAGACCAATAGTTCCAAAACCAGCAAACAAATCAAGAAAAGCAGAACCTTTTATTTTTTCTCCCAATATATCAAAAATAGCCTCTTTAACCATTTGTGATGTTGGACGTATATCTTTAGCTGAAGGTGCTTTTATATTTCGCCCCTTTGCACTTCCACCTTGAACTTTCATTTTTATTCCTCTCTTCTGTCCTCTTACCTATAATTTTGGAAACAAATACTTTCCTCAGTCCTATAATTATATTTTAAAAACTAATATATATATATTAAAAATATTTTGCCAATTAAGTAAAGTTTTGCGGTGCAATGCAACGAACTGCATCACCTTTTCTCGTAGTAGTATCTCTAAAAGAAAACTCTTACTTAAAATATTCTCTATTTTAAATAAAATTAGATAAATGAAAAGAGAAAAATGTTAAAGTGAGTGTATTGCACCGCAAAACTTAAAACTAACTATTAAAGGCAATTATAATAAAATTGATATTTTTGCAAAACATTTTTATTTTATATATAATACAAGTTAAATATTTTTAAAAATTGCTGTAACTAACTCAATACCACCTAATTTATAATCTCATTGAAATTTTCTGTCAACATATTCATTTTAGTTTTAACATCTTGTTTCTCAACATATTCTGGATTTGTTTCCAAAATATACCCTGCATCTTCTCTTGCCATCTGCATTAAAACAAGATCATGAGTCAAATCTGCAATTCTAAACATAGGCAATCCATGCTGTTTAGTGCCACAAAAATCACCTGGTCCTCTTAATTCCAAATCTTTTTCAGCAATTTTAAATCCATCTGTTTCCCTTACCATTGTCTTCATTCGCTCTAAACCATCTTGTGATTTTATGTTACCAACAAAAAAACAAATAGATTCAAAACTACCACGACCGATACGACCTCTCAACTGATGAAGTTGAGCAAGTCCAAATCTCTCAGAATTCATTATAACCATAATAGTTGCATTTGGAACATCAACCCCAACTTCTATAACAGTTGTAGAAATAAGCACGTCTGTCTTATTTTTTCTAAAATCGTCCATTATCTCTTCTTTTTCTGAAGGTCTCATTTTACCATGAAGCAATGAAACCCTAATATCAGAAAAGACACCATTTTTTAATTCTTCTGCAGTTTCTATTGCAGATTTTGCTTCTATTTTATCTGATTCATCAATAAGAGGACAGACGATATATGCTTGACGACCTTTTTTTATTTCTTCTTTTATATATTTACATACATCAGGCAACTTATCGAGTTGTCTAAAATACGATTTTATTACCTTTCTATTTGGAGGCAACTCATCTATTATTGAAATATTAAGATCTCCATACAAAGTCATAGAAAGAGTTCTTGGAATAGGAGTTGCTGTCATAACTATATTGTCTGCATTTTCTCCTTTTTGTTGAAGTGCAGTTCTTTGCATAACTCCAAAACGATGTTGTTCATCAACAACAGTAAATGCCAAATTTTGAAATTCTACTCCCTCTTGAATAAGTGCATGAGTTCCAACAACAACTTTGATAGAGCCATCTTTTAATCCTGAAAGAATATATTCTCTATCTTTCTTTTTTGTACTCCCAGTCAAAAGTTCTGTATTTATTCCATAATATCCCAAATATTGAGAAAATTTTTTAAAATGTTGCATAGCCAATATCTCAGTAGGTGCCATTATTGCTGCCTGAAATCCACTTTCAACAGCAAAAAATATACCAGCTACTGCAACAACAGTTTTACCTGAACCAACATCTCCCTGAATCAATCTATTCATAGCATAAGGAGATGACAAATCAAACATTATTTCTTTAATACATCTAATCTGTGCATTCGTCAATTTAAAAGGAATACATTTTTGAAATTTTTCCAACAATTCACGACTTACAGAATATTGACGATTTTTTAATATTTTTCTTCTATTGTTTCTAAAAAGAAGTAATTTTAACTGAAATAAAAATAATTCATCATAAGCCAAACGTTTTTTAGCTTTTTGGACATCCTCTAAAGTATTTGGCAGATGAATCAAATTTATAGCATCTTTATAAGCTATTAAATTTCTTTTCTCAATAATTTCACTTGGCAAAAATTCTATAAATAAATCTGAGTATATATCTAAATTTGTTTTTATAATCCTTTTTATTGTTTTTTGACTTAAATTTTCAGAAAGAGGATATATTGAATTTATTTTAAAAATATTTTCTCCTTCTTCCTCAATTTCAAAATCTGGATTTTGTATAGTCCAACCCTCTTTTTTAAATTCTGCTTTTCCAAAAATATTTATTTTAGTTCCATTTGTCAAAGCTTTCATCTTATATGGCTGATTAAAGAATATAAGCAAAAGAGGAAATCTACTTGAATCAGTTACTGTAACTTTGGAAATTGTCAAATTCCTTCTAAATTTTTGATCTCTTTTTGACAAAACCCAAGCAGATAAAGAAACAAATTCACCATCTACTAATTCATTTATTTTTTTATAAGAAGTCCTATCTTCATATCTTCGAGGATATAGTGAAAACAAATCAGCAATCGTAAAATATCCCATATATTTTAAACGACTGCCAAGTGATGGACCAACTCCTTTGGCATATTGAATATCACTGTCCAAAGAAAGGTTATGACTTATTTTGTTTTTTATATTTTCACAAATTTCTTTTTTTGCTTTTACTTTTTTAGTTTCTTCAACATCCGTCCTTGTTTTCTTTTTGTTTTTTGTTGACAAATTCAATATATTTTTTAATTCTGCAACAATTATTTTTCTTTCAACATTGGAACTATTTAAATAAGAAGAAATATTTTTTACAGCTTTATCATAAGATAATTTATCCAACTCACCTGCTTCAAGAGCTTTTTCCAAAAATGATAAAACAAATTTATCAAAACCTCCAAAAACAGATAAATTTTTATATCCAGTTTTTTCTTCAAGATTTAAAGGCTTTAATATTGTAGATATAATTTCACTATCCATTTTCTTCTGTTTCAGCCATATCTTCAGCAAAAAGTTTTATAATATCTTTTTTTATCATTCTCTCAGCCAATTTTATTGCATTTTCAACAGCATCATATTTTGCACGTCCATGTGCTTTAATAGAAATTCCATCAATACCAAACAACAAAGCACCGCCATATTCAGAATGGTCCATTTCTTTTTTTAGCTGTTTAAAAACACCACCCATGAGCATTGCACCCAACATTGCAATCGGATTTTTCCCTATATGTTGTTTTATCAATTTAGTAACTAATCCGCCTGTTCCCTCTGCAGTCTTCAAAATGATATTTCCAACAAAACCATCTGCAACTGCAACATCTACAATTCCTTCCATGAGTGTATTTGGTTCAACATTTCCCTTAAAGTTTACACTTGATTTTTCCAAAAGTTCATAAGTTGCCTGAATAAAACTACTTCCCTTATGTTCTTCAGAACCAATATTTATAAGTCCAACGGTAGGATTTTCAACATTTAATATGTGTTTTGCATAGGTAGACCCCATTTTGGCGAACTGAACAAGATATTCTGGTTTACACTCTGGATTTGCCCCAGCATCAAGCAATATAGTTGGCTTATTAAAAGAAGGAAGAACAACAGAAATAGCAGGACGTTTAATTTTTGCACTTTTTAATCTTCCAATATGAAGAACAGATGCCTCTAAAAATGCTCCTGTATTTCCAGCAGTTATAAGTGCATCAGCTTTTCTCTCTTTTATCAAATTTGCGGCAACTATTATAGAGGCTTTTCTTTTCTTTCTCAGAGCAACAGAAGGACTTTCTGACATCTCAATAAATTCATCTGTATGTAAAATAGTTATTTTATCTGTATTTCCTGTTATAAGAGGCTTTATTTTATTCTCATCTCCAACAAGTATTATTTCTGATTCAATATACGAAGAGGCTTTAACAGCTCCTTTTACTATCTCGGCAGGAGCATTATCTCCTCCCATTGCATCTATTGCAATTTTCATTTAATAAAAATTCTCCCAAAATAATTCAAAAAGGTATTTTTCATTATGATGTAAAAAATATTATTTCTATTGTATTTTTATAAATCCCTTTAAAAAGGAGCTTATGATTTTGTTAAAAAAAGCGTTTATATTAATTTTATCTATTTTAATTTTTATCATTCCATTTTCAGAAGAAGCATATGCAAAAAAGTCTAAAAATTATAAACCAGCAAAACAAACATCAACAAAAAAAGTAAAACAAACACCTGCTATGAAAAATTATGAAGAAGGCTGTTCTTACGAAAAATTAGGGCTTGTAGACAAAGCAATAGAATTTTTTGAACTGGCACTAAAAGAAGACCCTAAAATGATAGCAGCCCAATTTCGTTTAGCCTCATTATATGACATAAAAGGAAAACTTCAAGATTCAAAAAAACTCTATCAACAAATATTATCACAAGACAAAACATTTTATCTCGCTTATAATAACTTAGGGATTGTTGAATATAAATTTGGAAATAAAGATGCTGCCATGAGAAACTGGATAGAGAGCTTAAAATACGATCCAAATCAAGAAGAAGTATATAATAACATAGGAATGTCACTTCTTATTGATGAAAAATTTGAACAATCGATTAAATATTTTGATCAAGCTTTAAAAATAAAGCCACTTTTTCAAGATGCTGCAAAAAATAGAGCTTATGCTCTTTTACATTCAGGACAATATAAAGAAGCTGATGAACAGCTTTCAAAAAACTCAAAAGTTTTCTCTTATAATCCATATTCCTATTATAATTATGCCTGTTTTTGTAGAGAATATCACAACTATTCCGCAGGAATTAGAAATATGGATATTGCTACAAAAAAGAAAAGCAATGAACCAATATTTTATTTAGAATATGCTCTTAATTTAGCATATAATGGAGAATATGACGAAGCCCTGCAAAAAATGTCTGAATCAAAAGCAAATCCAGAGAGTTTTGAATACAAAAAAATAATGGGAAGAATTTACCAATTAAAAGGTGATTACGATCAAGCATTGTCATTTTATTTAAAAGCACAAGCTCAAAAAATAGCAAATGCTGATTTTTATGCTTGGTTTGGAACTTTATATTCAGAGATGAAATTTGATAGCAAAGCACAGGAAACTTGGACAGAAGGACTTGCAAAAATTAAAAATTCACCAAATATATATTTAGCAAGAGCTGAATATAAATATAAAAAAGCTGATTATTCAGGTGCTATTGCAGACACAAATACTGTGTTATCAAAAAATCCAAATTCTTTTGAAGCACTTGGAATACAGGCAAAATGTTTGCAAAAACAAAAACAAACACAACAAGCAATAGAACTATTCGACAAAGCAATAGATAAATGCCCTTACTATTATGAAGCATTTGATTCACTTGCTCAAATATATTTAGAACAAAAAGACTTTAAAAAAGCAAGTGAAATTATATCAAATGCAATAGAGAGCAACCCAAAACAAGCTGCACTATACTGTACACTTGGGAGAATATATTTCGACATGGGCAACCAACCACAGGCAATAAGAGCATGGATGGACGGTCTTGCATTAAATGGCTCTTGTGCTCCGATATACTACAATTTAGGAAGAGCCTCAGAGTTGTCTGATGATATGGATGAAGCAAAAAGATATTATAACATATATCTAAAACATGCTCCTGATGGTGAATATGCAGACCAAGTAAGAAGAAAAATAATGAATAGTAAATAAACTATCTCAAAACCATTAGAAAAATAACTTTATTTTTCTAATGGTTTTTTTACAAAATGACAGAATCTGTCATAGTAATTTATTATAATATAAATTGTTATAATAAAAATGAACGGAGGAGCAAAATGGAATTAAGAATAAAACCCATAAAAGAAATTTTTGTTACTCAAGATGAACTTTTGGATGTTCCAGATGAAGAATTCATTGAACTATTTAAAAAGAAAATAATTGAATCTGATATGATTCGTATTAGTTTTGACAAGAATGAATACATTGAAGATATGATTACAAACCTAACAGGTGGTCATTGGGATTTATGGGATTACAATGAATTGAGGGAAAAGGATTGTGTAAAGAAAATTCCTGTTCCTGAAAATATGACACTTTATGCAAGAAACCCTTATCACGATATCGATAATAATCCTGTATCTATTGATTTTGGAGAAAAAAGTACAGTCGTATCTGTTAGAGATAACCAAAAACATATTATTCCTATTAAAGTTGAAAGGGATTTTGAAAGAGATGAACAACAATATAATCCTTTTGAAAATTCCACTGTCATCGAATTTGTCGATTTCCAATCATTCATCAAAGATTACAATTCAAAATCAGGTCGCCCAAATACAAAATGGAATGATTTGATAGTTTCCCATGAAGCATTTTGTGATATCACAAAAAGACAATACAATTCCTTTATGACTGATTTGATATCTTGGGCTTCAAAAGAAGGAGACCATCTTGATAAAGTATATCAAATACAAGACCAAAAAGGATATACTTATACATTCCCTCCATATCTTGACATCAAAGAAGACGAACCAGACCCTATCGAATATTATGCTTATTATTTGGGACTGTACATAAATAAAATTTCCAACTATAAAATTTATACAAACTATGTGATGTCTTTTCCGATTAATTTTTCAAAAGAACTCAAACGAAAAATAATAAATTCTTTTGAAAAAGGCATAAAGAAATCATTTCCTACAGCTCTCCTCAATGACGAAAGATTTAAATCAAGACTAAAAAGAGGACTTGTTAAAGAAGGTATGTCAAAACCTTCTGCCTATGCAGTAACTGCACTTGAAAAATATGGCATCAAAGATAAAATTCTTGATGAAGAAATTGACAATTTTCACTATGCAGTATTTGATTTTGGCGATTGTTCAACCAACTTTGATTTCGGTATTTATAAAGTCAATGATGGTTCTGAATACGATATAGAAGATTATTATTCAATATTGACTCATTTTGGTTCTCACGGTATTAAAAATCTCGGTGGTGAGAAACTCATAAAATATCTTACTTTTGAGTTATTCAAACAAAACGCCAAAGAGTTTCAACTTATGGATAGCAACATACTATTCACCGATTATGATGGTTGCACCGCACCAGAAAAATTTGGATATGAAAAATATATAAAACCTGATTCATTACATGCAATGTCAAATATGCATGAAGTGATGGAAAAATTGCGTTGGATTTGGGAAGACCCAAATAATAGTGATAGTGAAATTAATGCAGAGATGATTGAAGAGCAACAATTTTACTTGGCACTTTATGATGAAAATCATCTTTACGATGAAATATGTCACAGAAAAGATGCAGAAGTAAGACAATTGATAAGTTTTCAATTTGACCAAATAGCTTTCCAAAAATTGCTGGCAAAAAAATTAAAACAAGGAATAGAACAATTTTTGTATGATTTGTTATTTGCATTTAAAGAATCTGGAAAAGATTTAGAAAATGTCGATACAATTTCTATTTTCCTTGCTGGCAATTCTTCAAAATCTATACTTTTCAATCAATTACTTTCAAAATACTTCGGAGATGATTATGTAATTGATTATGCTTCTGCTCTGTCTCTTCAAAATTGCAGATCTGAACTAAGGGAAGAAATAGAAGAAATCTTGGAAACAGTTGATGACTCTATAGTAAAAGAAATAAAACAAAGATTGGGTAATCCTGATTTGCGTTTTCTCATATATCCTCCACTTCGTACAAAAGAGGCAAAGGCTATTATAGATGAAGTCAATCCAGATTATGAATATGAAAAATATGATATAAATGACAAATTAGAACCAAGCGGAAAAACAGCTGTAGCCTATGGACTTTTGGCTTCAAGCAGAGTAAAAGAAGTATATTTGCAACAGCCAGAAAATGATAATTCTGTCAAATTTGATGTTCCTTTCCAATTTTATGTTGGAAAAAGTATAAAAGGCAGATTTAAACCTGTTCTTTATAGAAAAGCTCCTATGTTAGAATGGTCAAAAGATTGTTTATTTAAGACAAAAAATGACAAAGACACTTATATTTTTTACTACACAACTTCAACAGAAGCTGATTCAGGGCACATGAAAATACAAGTAGGAAAACAAAAAATTTTACCTTTTGTATTAGACAATCCAAAAGACGATGAATATATTTACATTCGCCCTATTACTCAAAACGAAATCGAATGGCAAATAGTAAGTGATGTAAAAGATTTGAGATCAAAAGATAACATAGATACAAATTCTTGTATCATCCTTGATATTGATTAAAAAAGTAAGATAATTTCACAATAAAAAAAGACGGACAGAAAATATTTTCTATCTGTCTTTTTTTGTTACTTTCGATTTCACACAAGTTCTGCTTCTGGTATTTTATCTTTGATTTTTTTGAAAAGATTAACTGTATCCATAGATTCTACAGCTTCATCCCAATGTGTATCTTTTGCAAATTGCAATTCAGGATAATCTGAACCAAGATTGTATTTAGGAATTTCCATTTGAAGTCCATGGGCATTACCATAATATTCTTTTTCACTCTGATGAGCAATAAC
>CADAWZ010000076.1 GCA_902791745.1 uncultured bacterium | reverse complement strand
TTTTCAAAACTGCTAAAAATGTTACATTTATTACAATAGTGAAAGATTTCACTATTGTTTTTATTATGATTTATTACAATCGTGAAATAATACTCAATTTTTTTTATTTGACTATTTACAATCAAAAATTTCCAGTGATATAAAAAACATAAAAAAATATTTTTTGGAGGTTTCACATTATGAATAATCAAATTTTAAATGTAAATTTTATGTATTACAATAATATTGGAATGGATTCTATGTCTCAAGTTTTTGGAAATTCTTACGGCTTTGCAAATATGCAAATGCAACAAATGCAATATATGCAAATGCAAATGATGCAGATGATGATGCAAATGCAAACAATGATGATGGTTCAAAAAATGGGTGGACAAGCTTGGATGATGAATGGAGTAGGTGCAATGCAACAGTTACCTCCATTCCCAAATTTACAAGCAAATAAAAATCAAATTTCTAATGTTCAAGAAAACAAATCAAAATCAGAAAATGCAAATCAAGTAAAAAATGAAGCTAAACCTTCTAAAAAAAGTGAAAGTATATTAGATAAAATCGGAGGAATGGCTGGACAAGCAGTAGGTAAAGTGGCGTTATTGGAAAAGTCGCTGGAGGAGTTGTAAATGGTGTAAAATCTGTTTTTAAAAAGATAGGTAACTTTTTCGGATTTTAAAATAAAAGGAGGGTGATCTATATGGAACCTGACCTTAATCTTAAACAAAAACCTCGGTGTTGAAATAAATTCAGCACCGAGTTTTTTTTATTTAGTTTATTACTGAAAGCTGACAATATTATTCATTTCACCCTCTGCTAACCTCTCCAACTTGGAGAGGAATTAGTTATGATACCTTTTTGTAAGTTTTTTTGCAACTTTTTTTGTATCAAAAAAAAACGAAAAGAACCATAATGACCCTAAATTTATGAACTGCACCTTCTTTTTAGTTTAGTATTAAAAATTGGGTGCAGTTCATTATACATAGCAGAATTTATGATTGCAGGATGACTTTACTCTGTTTTTTCAAGTAATTCGAGAGTTTTTCCAAGTTCGTTTATTTCTTTTCCATATAGAGCCCAATCGTCATTCTTTTGTGCTTCTTTTGCTTTTTTGAAATGCTCTGAGGCTTTTTTTATCAAATTTTTTGAATTTGAGGAAATATTTACATTTTCTGAACTTGAATTTTTAATCGTTTCTAAAACTTTACCAATGTTATTATCTGTCAATTTTATATCATTTTTTGAATCAACAAATATTTTTTTCAAGGCAGTATCTAAATCATCTTCCATTGCAACTTTATCTCCATATACGACAAATATTTTCTTTAATTGTGGAATTTTGCCATTATTTGCTGCCAAAAATAGAGGTTCAACATATATTAAAGAATCTTTGATTGGAATTACCATTATTCCGCCTCTTATGACATGCGATCCACCTTGTGTCCAAAGTGTCAATTGTTTGGAAATTTCAGGATCTTGATCGATCCTTGAATCAATTTGAGATGGTCCAAAAATGAGTTTATCCTTGGGAAAAGTATATACAATAACATCACCATAACAGGGATCATCACATCTTGCTGTTATAAGAGAAGTCATGTTTGATTTTCTGACAGGAGAAAATGGAAGCATTAACACGAATTCTTCTATTTTACCTTCTGGTGGTGGAAGTCTTAATATAGTGTAATATGGTTGCATAATTTTAGAAGAAGTTCCTGTTGTTGCTGTTTTCCACAAGTCCTCTCGATTATAGAAAACACGAACATCTTTCATGTGATATCTTGCATACATATCAGCTTTTATCTTGAATAAAGATTCAGGATAGCGAACATGTTTTTTCAATTCTGAAGGCATTTCAGAAGCAGGTTTAAAAAGACCTTTAAACATTGCCATTTTTGATTTTAAAAGTGGATCTTTGTCATCAAAAATATAAAAATCTGCCTTACCATCATAAGCATTTATAACAGCTTTTACAGAATTTCTTATATAATTTACTCCATTATAGCCTTCAGAGTAGGGATATTTTGAAGAAGTAAAAAAGCCATCGACAATCCAATAAAATCCTTCTTGTGTCAAAACAAGATAAGGGTCTGGATCATAAGTAATATAAGGTGTTATTTTTTTCAATATATCTTCTACTTTTCTATTATATAGAATTCTGCTTTCTGGCAATATTTCACTACTCAATAAAAGTTTAATTTCTCCAAAATAAGATGAAAAAATAATTCTGCTCCAAAGAGAATTTATTTCAGCACCTGCATGTCCCTTGTAATCACAGTAAATATTTTCATCACCTGAAGGATAGTCAAATTCTTTTTCTTTTGATTTAACAATACAATAAGAATCTGTTAACTCACCAAAATAAATGGAAGGATTTTGTGACTTAGGTATATCTTTTTTTTCATATATAGGTGGAATATCTTTTACATAAAAATTTGGTAATCCATCTGAAGAAGCATTGTTAACTGGACCAAAGCAACAACCATAACCATGTGTATATGTAAATGTTTCATTTATCCATTTTCTATCTGGAATTCTTTCTCTTGATAGCTCTCTTGGGGAAACCATTATCTGTTTATATATACCATCAATAAAATATCTATCAAAATCGACATCAAAGAATTTATAATATGTTCTTATTTCTTGTAATTCTGAATATGCTTCAAGAAGAGGTTGTGGATCCCAAAGTCTTATGTTATCTGTTGTCTGTTTATTTTCTTTTAAATCTGCAAATGTCAAATTTGAATTTGCAGGAAATTCTTTTTCAACAAATTTATCAAGTTCAAAAGCTCTTCTTGTAAAATCAATATTCCGTTCAATAAAAACTTTTTCTTTTGAAAGTTCATTTGGGGAAACAATAAATTTTTGAATAATACTTGGATAAAATCCAATACCTAAAAATACAAGAATTATTAGAGAGAAAACATAACGAAATGTATTTTTCCAATCATCTCTTTTGAGATCAAAAAATATTAAAAACGCAAATACAATTGAAATTACAGATAAAATGTTATAAATAGGTATTCTTCCATATACATCTGAAAAAAATGCCCCTTGTAACATGCCAGTTGTTGTATAAAGCAAATCAAATTTTGAAGTTTGGAAAAATAAGGCTGTTATAACAAAAATAACTGCACATATTATTAATATATGTTTTTTTAATGGAATTGTTACATTAAAATTTTTTGGTGGTGTTTTTAAATCCCTTCCAAAAATATAAAAGTATATACACATCAAAAAAGATGCAAAAAATAAAATAAAAATTTTATTTAACAAAAATTCAAAAAATGGAAGAGAAAATACATAAAATGAAATATCAAAGCCAAAAAGCGGTTCTTTTAGATTAAATGGCTGTTTGTAGAGAAAATTTACAAATACTTCGTACGAAGAAATTCCATCGAAAAAGAAAAAAATAGAGATAATTGCTGATATAATAAACATAAAACTGAGAACAACTGAATTTTCAGATGTTGGTAAATGAATAACACCATCAGCAGATATTTTTTGTGGTAAATGAACCTTTAATTTGTTCATTAAAAAATAATTTAACCCAAGAACAAGAACTGATAATAAAAATAAAAAAAGTCCTGAAAGCAATTTGGCATTAAATGTAAACCAAAACACAGAACTTTTTTCTATTGAATCAAACCATTTTAAATCTGCAAAAAAAATAACGATGTCTCCCCAAAAAATAAATAATAAAATTAAAAAGACAAAAATTATCATGTATGTTGGAGAAATTTTAATTTTTTTGTTTTTACTATTTTCAATAATTGTTTCAGTGGAAGACAATTTTCCCTCCTAAAATTTATTATAAAAAAAAGCAGAATCATAATTGATCCTGCTTTTAAATTTTATGGGCAGTGATGGATTCGAACCACCGTAACGCGATGCGTGTCAGATTTACAGTCTGATGCCATTAGCCACTCGGCCAACTACCCAACTTACTTTAATAAGAACTTAATAAACAAGTTTATTAAATCGATTTATTTAATCGCTTATCAAAGTGATTCATATTATAGTATCAAAAAAAATATTTGTCAATAGTTTTTTTAATTTTTTTTAAAAATAATCTTGTTTTTTTGAAATTATGTATTATAATAATTACTTAACTTACAAAAAATAAAAATATTAGAAGGTTATTATGATTCAGAATAAATTAAAATCTGAACATTATTGTTTTTCTTCTTTAGATGCATTTGTGTGTGATAAATGTAAGAAAATTACAAATAATGTTGAATATATTAAAAATACAGCAGGGGAAATGCAATGGATGTGCCCTCAATGTGCTAAAGAAAGATATAATATTCCATTGTCTTTTTCAGCATCTTCAAATATATATATAAGATAAAAGATAGTAAAAAAAATATATTATTACTTAATATCATGTATTGACAATACATTTTTTTTTTGTTATTATATTAAGACTTGTAAAAAATATTTAGGATGTGTATATATATTATTTTAGGATTTTTTTTAGAGAGTAAAAGTATTATAATCGAAAGCTAGGTTCCCTTTAGTTGAATCCAGCTTTTTTGTATTTTTCAGAGGGAGGCTGTTTTTAATGGCAACAAGAAAAGCTCTTCATGGACATAAGCCCGAGAGATTAAGCTTTCAACGTATCGAACAGATTATAGATCTTCCAAATTTGATAGAACTTCAAAAATCTTCTTATGAAAATTTTCTCGATGAAGGTATAAGAGAAGCTTTTGAAGATATTTCTAAAATTACAGATTTTACTGGTACATTACAGCTTGAATTTAAGTCTCATTCTCTTGGAGAACCAGTTCATTCCATAGAGGAATGCCAAGATAAAGATTTGACATTTGCCAAACCCCTTAAAGTTAAGGTTTCTCTTATTACATTCCATGAGGATAGTGGTGATGGAATTGGAGAAGAGGGTAAAAAAGCTATAAGAGAAGTTAAAGAGCAAGAAATATTCATGGGCGATTTTCCGTGCATGACTGATAAAGGAACATTTGTTATAAATGGTGCAGAACGTGTAATAGTAAGTCAACTTGTTCGTTCTCCAGGTCTATATTTCCAACCAGTACCTGATCCATCTGGTAAAATTCTCTATTTAGGAATGATAATTCCTAATAGAGGGGCATGGCTTGAATTTGAAAATGATGTTTCTGATGTTATAGGCGTTAGAATTGATAGAAATAGAAAGATTCCTGTTACTTTACTTGTTAGAGCTCTTGGTTTTTTGAAAGATGAAAATGATCCAAATTGGGAACCCAAATGGTCGACAGATGAAGAAATTCTTCGTCTCTTTGACTATAATAAATCAATAAGGGATACTCTTGAAAAAGATGCTTTCAAAACTCCACAAGAAGCACTTATTGAAATTTATAGAAAACTTCGTCCAGGAGATCCTCCAAACCTTGAAAGTAGTGAGAATCTTTTGAGAGGTCTTTTCTTTGAACCCAAGAGATATAATCTTGGAAAAGTCGGAAGATATAAATTAAATAAAAAACTTGGATTAAGAATACATTGCAAAGACTGTGGAGCTGTTGCTGATTCTGGTGTTACTACATGTCCAGAATGTGGCGGAAGACACATGTATTATAATGAAATAATAACAAAAGAAGATATTATTCTTGCAATAAAATACATGATAGCTCTTGTTAGCGGTGAGAAGCAACTTGTATCCGACGATGAAAGCATCAGACATACTGTTGAGATAAAATCTGATGATATCGATCACCTTGGAAATCGTAGAGTTAGAGCTGTTGGTGAATTGTTACAAAATCAACTTAGAGTTGGCATGCTTCGTCTTGAAAGAGTTGTAAAAGAGAGAATGACTGTT
This sequence comes from uncultured bacterium, assembly GCA_902791745.1. GTDB lineage: Bacteria > Vulcanimicrobiota > CADAWZ01 > CADAWZ01 > CADAWZ01 > CADAWZ01. Next base: position 5,546 of record CADAWZ010000076.1, on the reverse strand, counting down.
CAAGATGTTGAAACGGTAACACCTCAAGCTCTTATCAATATAAGACCTGTAGTTGCAGCAATTAAAGAATTTTTTGGCTCAAGCCAGTTGTCTCAATTCATGGATCAGACAAATTCTCTTTCTGAACTGACACATAAAAGAAGAATTTCTGCACTTGGTCCTGGTGGTCTCAGTAGAGAAAGAGCTGGATTTGAAGTTAGAGATGTTCACTATTCACACTATGGAAGAATTTGTCCTATTGAAACTCCTGAAGGTCCGAATATCGGTCTTATTGGTGCTTTAGCTTGTTTTGCTAAAGTAGACGAATTTGGATTTATTCAAACACCATATAGAAGAGCAGAAAATGGAGTTGTAACAAATACTATTGACTATTTAAGTGCAGATGAAGAAGATAAACACATTGTAGCACAAGCTAATACTCCTCTTGATGCTTCTGGAAGAATTATCCCTGATAAAGTTGTAGCAAGAAGAAAAAGTGCAAATATTGCTATTGACAAAAACAGTGTTGATTATTTTGATGTATCTCCAAAACAGGTCGTTAGTGTTGCTACAGCGTTGATTCCATTCCTTGAACATGATGATGCAAACAGAGCTCTTATGGGAGCTAACATGCAACGTCAAGGTGTTCCACTAATAAAGCCACAAGCTCCAATTTGTGGTACTGGTATGGAATTTAGAGCTGCTAAAGACTCAGGAGGTTTGATAAACTCTAAAGAAGCTGGAACAGTAGTTGGTGTTTCATCTGATTGTATAACTTTACAAGAAAATAATGGTAAAAAGAGAAAATATAATCTTCTTAAATTTAAGAGATCAAATGCTGGTACATGCTTAAATCAGCGTCCTATTGTCCGTAAGGGGCAATATGTTGAGAAAAATACACTTATAGCTGATGGTGCTTCAAGTGAAAATGGAGAATTGGCACTTGGAAGAAATCTTCTCTGTGCGTTCATGCCTTGGGAAGGTTACAACTATGAAGATGCTATTTTGATAAGTGAAGAATTAGTTCAACAAGATGTATTTACATCTATTCATATAGAAGAATATGAATGTGAAGCAAGAGAAACAAAATTGGGGGCTGAAGAAATAACAAGAGATATTCCTAATGTTGGTGATGATGTACTTCAAGATCTCGATGATGAAGGTATTGTCAGAATAGGTGCTGATGTTCGCCCAGAAGATATCCTTGTAGGTAAAGTTACACCTAAAGGTGAGACAGAACTTACTGCTGAAGAAAGACTTCTCAGAGCCATTTTTGGAGAAAAGGCAAGAGATGTAAGAGATACATCTTTGAAAGTTCCTCATGGTGAAAAGGGAAAAGTCATCGATGTAAAAGTATTTTCTCGTGAAAATAATGATGAACTTTCACCAGGTGTCATAAAATTGGTAAGAGTTTATGTTGCTCAAAAGAGAAAAATTCTTCAGGGAGATAAAATGGCAGGTCGTCATGGAAATAAAGGTATTATTGCAAAGATTCTTCCTATTGAAGATATGCCTTTCCTTCCAAGTGGTCGTCCTGTACAGATTGTATTAAATCCTCTTGGTATTCCTTCTCGTATGAATATCGGACAGATACTTGAGACACATTTGGGATATGCAGCACATAGACTTGGATTTAGAGTTGCTTGTCCTGTATTTGAGGGAGCATCTGATTCTGAAATTTTAGGTTGGCTAAAAGTTGCTAATTTGAGAGATAATTTCAGAAAAAAAGGAATTTACATTTCTCCTGAATCTGCAGAGTATATAGCAATGAGTCATGATCCTCTTGTAAGACTTGATAATTATCTTTCAAGTTTGTATTTAAAACTCAATGAGGAAGACCTCAAAAAGTTAATACAAAATCCAAAGTCAAGAGAAAAACTTATAAAAGATGCAAAGAAAAAGAAAGTAACTATAACTGAAGAAAAATTGTTGTCTCTTATTGAAGATGTTTCTACAAAAGAGAGAATCAGACGTAGATGTAAAATTGATCACATGACCGTAACAGAAGAACAACTTGATGAATTGGCTGAATATACAGATTTATTCCTCGATTCTCATGAAGATGCTAAATCATATCTATTTGATGGAAGGACTGGAGAACCTATAGACAATAGAATCACAGTTGGTCAGATATACATAATGAAACTTGCTCACCTTGTCGATGATAAAATTCACGCAAGATCAACAGGTCCTTATTCTTTGATTACACAACAGCCACTCGGCGGTAAAGCACAATTTGGCGGTCAGCGTTTTGGAGAGATGGAAGTTTGGGCTCTTGAAGCTTATGGTGCTGCATATACACTTCAAGAACTTTTGACTGTAAAATCTGATGATGTTGTTGGACGTGTAAAAACTTATGAAGCTATTGTAAAAGGAGAAAATGTTCTTGAACCTGGAATTCCAGAATCGTTTAAGGTTTTGATAAAAGAACTACAAAGTTTGTGTTTAGATGTCAGAATTCTTTCAGAAGACGAAAATGGAAATTTGACAGAGGTTGAATTAAAAGGAACAGATGATGATGTAAAAGTTTCTTCAGCAAGAGCTATTGGTGGTCCAGCAGGAGAGTAAATATTACATGTTTATACAAAACCGCCATTGTCATTGTATATATTGCTTTGGCGGTTTTTCCGAAAATTCAGGGAGGAAAAGACAAAAAACATGATTGATGTAAACAATTTTGATGCTATGAAAATAGGGCTTGCATCTCCCGAACAGATAAGACTTTGGTCTTATGGTGAAGTAAAAAAACCTGAAACAATAAATTATAGAACTTTAAAGCCTGAAAGAGATGGGCTTTTTTGTGAAAAAATATTTGGTCCTACAAAAGACTGGGAATGTCACTGTGGAAAATATAAAAGAATCAGATTTAAAGGCGTTGTCTGTGATAAATGTGGAGTTGAAGTAACTCGTTCCAAAGTTAGAAGAGAGCGTATGGGACATATTGAGTTAGCAAGTCCAGTTTCTCATATTTGGTATTTTAAAGGGGTTCCAACAAGAACAGGTCTTCTTTTGGATATGTCTCCAAGAACACTTGAAAAAATAATCTATTTTGCTTCTTACGTTGTAATAGACCCAGGTGATACTCCACTTGCTTTTAAACAACTTCTTACTGAAACAGAATATAGAGAGGCAAAAGAAGCTTATGGCGATAATTTTGTAGCTAAAATGGGAGCTGAAGCTATAAAAGACCTTTTGGGGAAAGTTGATCTTGAAGAACTTTACAAGCAATTGAGAGAAGAAGTTAGAAATCTTCAAGGACAAAAGAAAAGTAAAGCAATAAAGAGACTTGATGTTGTTGAAGCATTCAGAAAATCTGGAAATAAGCCTACTTGGATGATCCTCGATGTATTGCCAGTTATCCCTCCAGAGATTCGTCCAATGGTTCAACTTGATGGTGGAAGATTTGCAACATCAGATTTAAACGATTTATACAGAAGGGTTATAAATAGAAATAATCGTCTAAAAAGATTGATGAATTTGGGAGCACCTGACATAATTGTTAAAAATGAAAAAAGAATGCTCCAAGAAGCAGTTGATGCTCTTATTGACAATGGAAGAAGAGGAAGACCAGTTTCTGGACCCAATAACAGACCTTTAAAATCATTGTCAGATATGTTAAAGGGTAAACAGGGGAGATTTAGACAGAATCTTCTCGGTAAAAGAGTTGATTATTCAGGAAGAAGTGTTATCGTTGTTGGTCCTTATTTAAAAATGCACCAATGTGGTCTTCCTAAAGAGATGGCTCTTGAGTTATTTAAGCCTTTTGTCATGAAAAAACTTGTTGATAAAGGTCTTGTCCATAATATCAAGAGTTCTAAGAAGATGGTTGAAAGAGTAAAACCTGAAGTATGGGATGTACTTGTTGAAGTAATTAAAGACCATCCAGTTTTGTTAAACAGAGCCCCAACTCTTCATAGACTTGGTATTCAAGCATTTGAACCTGTTTTAGTTGAAGGAAAAGCTATTCAACTTCACCCACTTGTATGTACTCCATACAATGCTGATTTTGATGGTGATCAGATGGCTGTTCACCTTCCACTTTCAGCAGGTGCTCAGGCAGAAGCAAGACTTTTGATGTTGTCAGCTAACAATATTTTACTTCCAGCTTTTGGTGTTCCAGCATGTACACCAACTCAAGATATGGTTTTAGGTTCTTATTACCTAACTATTGATAAAGTTGATTCAAAAGGTGAAGGAAGATATTTTTCATCTGAAAAAGAGGCAATATTGGCATATAATTCAGGTCAAATTGATCTTCATGCCATGATAAAAGTTTTAATGCCACAAAATGTAATAACAGGCAATAAAGAAGATGGAAATAAAGAAATTCTCTATGAAACAACTGTTGGAAGACTTATTTTTAATAGAGCTATCCCTCGTGATTATGGTATTCCATTTATCAATGAGACAGTTATGAAGAAATTACTTGGTAAACTTGTTCATAAATGTCATCGTACACATGGAAACTCGAAAACGGCTATACTTCTTGACAATATAAAAGCACTTGGCTTTAAGTATGCAACAATTTCTGGAACTTCTATTGGTATTGAAGATGTTCAAATTCCTCCAGAGAAAGTTGATATTTTGGCAAAAGCAGATAAAGCTGTTGCTGTTTCTGAACGTCAGTTTGATAGAGGTTTTACTACTGACGAAGAAAGATATAGAAAAATCGTATCAATATGGACTAATACAACTAATGAAGTTGAAGAAGCCATGATGAGATATTTAGACAGACTCAATCCAATTTACATGATGGCTACATCTGGTGCAAGAGGTAATCCAGCACAGGTAAAACAAATCGCTGGTATGAGAGGTCTTATGTCTGACCCTTCAGGAAGAATTATTCCTCTTCCAATTCGTGCAAACTTCAAAGAGGGACTCTCGGTTTTGGAATACTTTATTTCAACTCACGGTGCCTCGGTTTTGGAATACTTTATTTCAACTCACGGTGCAAGAAAAGGTCTTGCAGATACAGCACTTAGAACTGCTGATTCAGGATATTTGACAAGAAGACTTGTAGATGTTGCACAGGACATTATTGTAAATGAAGATGATTGTCATGGGACAGATTCTGTATATTTAACAGAGATAAATGATGGTTATCAGTCTATAGTATCACTTGGTGAGCGTTGTCTTGGTAGATTTATGGCAGAAGATGTCATAAATCCTGAAACAGGAGAAGTAATTGTTCCAGCAGGTAAAGAAGTAAATGAAGATGAGGCAGCTTTGATTGATAAAGCTGGTGTTGTTGGTGCAAGAGTTCGTTCAGTTTTGACTTGTAAAACAAGACATGGTGTTTGTCGTAAATGTTACGGTAGAAACTTGGCTACAGGAAAAACAGTTGAAATCGGAGAAGCAGTTGGAACTATTGCAGCTCAATCAATCGGTGAACCTGGTACACAGCTTACACTTAGAACATTCCACACTGGTGGTGTTGCTTCTGATGATATTATTCAAGGTCTTCCACGTGTTGAAGAACTTTTTGAAGCAAGAAAACCAAAACATTGTGCTGTTATTTCTGAAATTGATGGTGTATTTTCTATTGAAGATGATAAAAACAGCATAAT
>CADAWZ010000075.1 GCA_902791745.1 uncultured bacterium | reverse complement strand
AGGATATTTCAATTTTGCCACTTATGAAAGAACTGGTAGCGAAAGAGAGGGCATGTATTGGTATGCTCATGATCAAGTAGGTGATTACAAAACAGCAGAAAAGGCAAGAGCAGGCATTAAATTAACTGGTAATGGAGCAATAACAGCTAACAACATAAATATAAAGGGATTTGTATATACAGATACAACGAATGGAGCTAATAATCCTTATTTGCAGTCAACGGACAATGGAAATATTATATTTGAAGCTCCTGGATCAAGTGTCTTAAATTCGGAAGGCAAAGTTTCTATTATCTCAAGTGGAAATATAGACATAAAAAGAGCTTCTGCAGAAAGTGGAACTAATGCTGGTGGAGATGTTACATTTCAAGGTATATTATATTCAGATGGGGAATTATATGTAAATGCAGGAACAAATGTAAATTTTGATTTGACAGGAACTATAATATGTAGAGGGAAAATGACTATGTCACATTTAAATAGTGTAATGGTTACATATGATCCTGCTATATCAAGAATTATCATAAGTAGATTTATTCCACATTGGGATGACGATGTAAATACATTATCAGATAGATTAGAAGCTGGACAATATACAATAAATACAGGAATATTTAAATTTGTCAACCGTATCTAAGCCCTTAAACTACAGCTCCAATTTCAAAAAACCGTAGCAAAAATGTTACGGTTTTTTTTATTTTTCATTGTTTTTATTCACCAAATATGATATAATTAAAGTAAGAAAAAAAACGAGGAACAATTTTATGAAAGACAAAAATAACCAAAAAGGTATTATTCTTTTATGTACTCTTGTAATTATGGTTATATTGAGTATATCCTTAATGGTGGGTGTATGGCGTATAAATTCCAGTGTCAGTACAACAAAAAGAGTCATTTGGGATATAAAAGCATATTGGGCTACAAAAGCAGGAAATACAATAGTAGCAGATGGCTGTTTAAGAAGCAGAGAATGGCCTAATCAGGAACTCTTGTCTTCTTTCCTAAATTATAAAATAAAACATGAAAACAATGTAATAACAGGTGAAGATGAGACTTGTGATGGTTCTTTTTCAATATATTATATAAACCACTTATACAATAACAAAGACAAAAATTTTTCCTCAGATAATGTAGCTGAAGTATCATTGCAACCGATATTCAACGAAATGAAAATAAAATATCTAAATAAAGATATCATATATCAAACTAAAAAAGCTGACTATGATTCAACACTAAATCTTTATAAAGAAGCAATTGCTGAATATAAAGATGCTGTAAAAGAATATCAAACTGCTGTGGAAAACAATGCTACAGATACAAATGCAAAAAAAAATAATATGTTAACCAAAAAAGCTGATATGATATCAGCTTTATTACAAATGCAGAATCAAAGAGATGCAATGTGTTCATGTATAACCCAAGAATTATATGCTCTTACAGTTGGCAAATCAGGTCCATATATATCTGGAATGGAGCTTGTCTATGGTATAAATCCGACAATTTCATCTGATCAAAATGGAATTATTCAAAATTCAATGAGTTCTCAACAAGCATCTTCAGCTTCAGCAGCTACATTTGTAAGTGGAACATTAAAAGTATCGACTAACAAAAAATTAAGAGTAAATCAAGCAAATGGTTCACGTCCTTGTATTATTGCCAAAGAAGTCGATATAAGCAATGGAGGCAATCCACCAAATCCTGATGATACAGCAGCAATAGATATTGGAAATGGCACAATTTTTACAAATAAATGCACAATAAACAACCAAAGTATTACTCCAGGATATACAAATTCAAATCTGATAAAATATGGAATAAATGTATTTCCTCTCGATAAAATAAATCTTGATGTAGCACAAGTCAAAGAAGAACAATCTAATATTCAATATGTAATTCCTTCTGGAACATTCTGTTTTATACAAATACCTGAACAATATACAGAAGAAGAATTTAGAGCTACTTGTGATTCTGTGAAAGAACTTTATTTTGGTCCAAGTGATTTTCATGATTTATATGTTCATGTGGTAGGTGATCTATTAGGAGCAGTATTTGATTTAGTTACTATTGATTTTAGAGGGGTACAGTCAGATAGAATAGTAGCAAAATATTGTGAAAATAACTTTGATGCTAACGCAATTTTTGATGAATATTTTTCTAAGCAAATTGATGATTTAGGTGATGAACTATCTTGGTATGAAAAACCATTTAAAGGTAAAATTAAAAAAAATTATAGAAATTATTTAATAGCTCATATAAACTCATTAATGGAATCCTATGTAGGAGAGACTAAAAGAAAATCTACCTATGGAACATATGAACCTTTTTTTATACCAAGTGGGTATTTAGGAATAAATGGAAAATTGGACTACAAAAATTTGCAAGAATTTCGTAATCGTAGCTCTCTAAATTTTTCATATCAAAATCTCACAAAATCGAGAATTTATTCAGATTTTGCAGATTCAATAAACGACCATATTGATATAAAAACTGAAAATACTCGTATTTCCAATGTAATAACAGGTCTTTTGGGTCTTAATGATGTAGATGAAGTTGAAGAAAGAAGAAGATTACAAAATAACTTTGAAAATAATTTACAAAAGAATAAAACAGATTATCTTGTTTGCAAAAAATTAAAAACAAAAGACAATGGCGGTTATTTAAATGTAATTGAAAAATTGCCTGAATATAAATTTGCTGTAGATGATACCTCAAGTAAATTTCCATGCAGTATCGCTGAAAAATTGAGTTTTACCTCAAATGAAAACGAATTGACTATGACAATAGCCAACCAATTCAAATGCAAGGATTTTACAACTTGGAAAGATGGTTTCTTCAATTTTGCAACATTTGAAAGGACAGGAAATTATTATTATGGAACAGCAAAAGATAGACGAGCAGGAATTGAATTTGATCCAGAAAGTACCACAAATAGTATTACAGCAACATCTATTGATATAAAGGGAACAGTTGGCGGAACAGGAAGCCTAAGAACAACAACAGGCGATATTATATTTGAGGCAATAGGTTCAGGAATTGATCAAAAAGAAAATTATGTGGCTATACTGTCAGGCGGAGATATTACTTTAAACAGAGTTTCTGCAACAAATCTAACTTGGAATGCTAACGATGAATCTGAAAATATCGAAAACCAAAGAAATTACTGTACATATAGAGGAGTTTTTCACAGCCAAGGCAATATAAAAATATACGGTTCTGGAATCAACAGATTTTCTCTAAGAGGGACAATAATATGTGGCAAAGATATGACTGTTACTGGAATAGATGATTTTATTATCACATATGATCCCAACTTATCAAGTATTATGTTAAACTACATTAATGGTTGGAATGACACATTTGAATACATGGAAGAAATTTTAGATAAACAAGCAGAATTAGAGCAACATGATGAGCATCCTATAACAACAGGAACATTCAAATATTTTAATAGGATTTAATTTTACATTTTTTTAATTTTTTATATATTGAATAATATCAATAAAATATGATATAATAACCAAAAAATTGAGTGTGTAAAATTTTTTCTGTATTTTTCTAAATAATTTTCTGTATAATACGCTAACTTCAACTCCGCTTCACTCTATTCAGTTCGCTGTATTATACAGAAAACTAAATGCTCATTTTTAAATTTACAGAAATTTCTGTACATACTCAAAAAATTGGATAAAATACAAAATTATGAATAACATATCTTCAATAAATTCATCTCAATACAATAATTATTCTGTTGCGGACAATCATGATATACAAGAAAATCAACCAGAAGTACAAAACAGCGAAACAGCTATTTCTGAAGATTCTTCTAAAGAAAAAAAGTCTGCATTAAAGAGTATTGCTGACTATTTTGAACCTCGAGAAACGACATCTGGCGATCTCCCCTACTCTTCTCCCCAAAAAGCTGCAGTTGCAGGTGGTGTAAAAGGCTTCCTGTCAATGGGAGCAAGCGGAGCTATTGCAGGAGCTGCAGGAGGATATGCAGGAGTAAGAGTTGGTGAAGAGACAGGATCTATGTCAAAAGCACTTGCAGCAGGAGCAGCTGTTGGAGCAGGGACACTTTTAGTTGGTTCTGCTGTATTGTCAGGTTCTACAGGTGTAGCATCAGGAGCTGGCTTAATGGCCGTTTCTGGAGCTGTAGCAGGCGGAACAAGTGCTGCAATAAAACATATTGAAGCAAAATCCGAAAAAGAAATCAATCCAACTGTCAAAAAATTAGCTCCTATCGCAGCAGGTATTGCCTCAGGTGCTGCTATCGGTGCCATAGGTGGTCCAGTTTCTGCAGCAGCTGGAGCCGTAGTAGGTGGAATATCTTCAATTTTAAGTGAACCAGTAAGTGATGAAAAATCAACTGTTAAATCATCGCTATTATCTGCAGCAGTATCTGCAGGAGCAGGTGCTGTAGCAGGTGGCATGCTCGTTGCAGGTGCTTCTGCTAATCCTGTTACCGCCTTGACAAATGTTGGTGCGGTTTCACTCATGGGAGGATTGACAGGAGCTTCTTCTGTTATTTCAGGAAGTAGTAGTGGAGATATAAGAGATTCATCTGAAACAGCATTTGCAACAGCAGCCTTGACAAATGCATTTACTGGAGTAGGTGGTGGAGCAGCAAACATGGCTGCTTCAATAGGTGGTGCAGTTGGTTCAAGATTTGAAAGCACAGCAGGAAAAGTTTTAGCCTCAGCTACTACAGGTGGAGCTATAGGTGCATTAGGAGGATCATTTGCTGGTCCAGTAGGAGCAGCAATTGGAGCGACTATTGGAGCAGGAACTGCAGTTGCAGGAGCTATAGCAGGTCCTAAAATACAACAAGGAATAAGAAACTTTACAGAAGATGTCCAAAACTTTATAAAACCTGCAACAGAAAAATTTAGTTCTTTTATAATAGATAAACTTGGTGAAGTAAAAGGTCTTGCAGTAGTAGGAGCCTTAACAGGAGCAATTAGCTCAGCTATATTAGGAGTTACTGCAGGAGCATTATTCGGTCCTGCTGGAGCACTTGCAATAGTAGGAGCTGGAGCTCTTACTGGCGGAGCTAAATTTGCTTCTATAGGAAAAGATATAGTTGGAGCAAAACAAGTTATTGCAGAGTTAAAGTCAAAAGGACCAAGTCTTGAAGATATAAATAATTATATGTGTCAATCTGCATTTAGCCAAATTGAAGGACAACTTGGGAACATGTCATTAGAAGATAAAAAAGCATTATATTCTCAACTTGTATCCCAAAGTATGACAGAATTAAAAGCACATGAAAAAGAAATCGATGCAATATATACAAATATGGGAAATGCAATATATCAAGAAATGAAAAAAGATTTGTCAGATATAAAAGGCAAAGAACAAAAACAAGAGTATATTGATTCTCAAATAGAAGGGGCAAAACTTCCTTTAACTCAAGGAATATCCCAAAATATAGTTGCTATGTTACAACAACAAAATGCACAACAAGCACAATAATATTAGTTAATAAACAAAATATAAATAAAAGACTTTGTAAAAACAAGGTCTTTTTGTTTATTATACAGATTTATTGCTTTTCAAAAAATAATTTGTTATAATTGCCTTAGTCCAAAAATAAAATATGGAGTTTAAAACAATGAATAGACATAAAATGCCTGAACAAGACCCTAATATAAGAAAAAATAATTTTGAAGAAGTATCTCTTGGATATGATGAAGAAACAGCTGTAGAAGAGGCTAAAAGATGTCTTCAATGCAAAAATCCTCAATGCAGAAAAGGATGTCCTGTACATGTAAACATTCCTGAGTTCATAAAAAATATAAAAGAAAAAAAATTTGACAATGCAATTTCAGTTATAAAAGAATCAAATTCGCTTCCTGCAGTTTGTGGCAGAGTATGTCCACAGGAAAACCAATGTGAAAAACACTGTGTATTAGGAATTAAAAATGAACCAGTAGCAATAGGGAATTTGGAAAGATTCGTAGCAGATAAAGATATTGAAAAAGCAAAAGAACCACAAAAAATAAAATTTGATGACAATACCCCAAAAATTGCAATTATAGGTTCTGGTCCTGCTGGACTTTCTGCAAGTGGAGACCTTATAAAATTAGGTTATAAAGTAACAATATTTGAAGCACTTCACAAAGCAGGAGGAGTTCTATCTTATGGAATTCCAGAATTTAGACTTCCAAAAGACAAAATAGTAAAAAAAGAAATAGAAAATTTAGAAAAATTGGGTGTTGAAATAAAATTAAACTCAATAGCTGGAAAATTGTTTTCTATCGAAGAACTTTTTAAAGATGGATATAGTGCTATATTTATTGGAACAGGAGCAGGCCTCCCCCACTTCATGAATATCAAAGGTGAAAATTTAAATGGTGTATATTCAGCAAATGAATTTTTGACAAGATGCAATTTAATGAAAGCATACAAATTTCCTGAATATGCAACTCCAATCTCTATTGGCAAAAATGTCGCTGTTGTCGGTGGTGGCAATGTTGCAATGGATTCAGCAAGAAGTGCAAAAAGACTTGGAGCCGAAAAAGTTTTTATTATCTACAGAAGAAGTGAAGAAGAACTCCCTGCTCGAAAAGAAGAAGTTAAACATGCAAAAGAAGAAGGAATAGAATTTTTGTTATTGTCAAATCCTGTTGAAATAATAGGAAATGAAAATGGTTGGGTCAAAGAAATAAAATGCATAAAAATGGAATTAGGAGAACCAGATGCATCTGGTAGAAGAAGACCAATAGAAATTAAAAATTCTGAATTTACAGTTGATGTAGATTCAGTTATAATGGCAATAGGACAAGGACCAAATCCTGTTTTATTATCTTCATCTCCTAATTTACAATTAAATAAAAGAGGTAATATTGTTGTAAATGAGGAAACACTCGAAACATCTATGGAAAATGTTTTTGCAGGTGGTGATATTGTCACAGGTGCTGCAACAGTGATACTTGCAATGGGAGCAGGGAAAAAAGCAGCAAAAGCTATAGATGAAAAATTAAAAACTCAAAGGGAAAAATAAGACAAAAAGTAAATATAAAAATAGAATTATAATCTCATTTTGAAAGATAAATTTTATGACAATTAATGAAAAATTTTTACCTACTGAACAAAAACCTAAATTTGATATAGTAACTGCTTTACTTGTTCTTTTATTTGTTGTTGTATTTATAGGATGTTATTGGTATACAACAAGACTTCAAGATGAATTTATTCAAAAACAAAAGATAGTCATGGAAACAACATATAAATATGAACAAGAAAAAAAAGGAATTGAAAATATAGAGTCATTGAAAAAGAATATTAGCGAACTAAAAAATAATATTAACTTTTATGAGTCTTCTGGTTGTGAGATTTTAGGAGAGTTATCTTCTTTGCTTCCAAATGATATGAGATTAGAAGATATTTCAGTAGAAAATACTTTTGTAAATTCCCAAAAACCGTTAACATTAATATTGTCAGTGAGTTGTACAGAAAAACAAGGAATTGATATTGGCGAATCTGTTTCTAATTTTATAAAAAATATAAAAAAATCAGAATATTTTAAAAATGCTACAATTACGAATCAGCAGATGAAATCAGAAGCTGTTAAACCTAATAATATATATTACTGGGATGTAAAAATAGAGTTTCCTGTTAAAAACTAAAAAGGAGTAACAAAATATGGAAATCCCAAATTTTCTTAAAATTTTCATTGGACTTATTGTAATTGTTTTTCTAATTACTATATTCTGGTTTACTTCTTGGAGAAGGTACGATCAATATATTAAGACAGAGCAAGAAGAAATAATGTATATGAACAATGATATTCAACACATTATTCAACAAAAAGAAGACATTCCAAAATTAAATGCTCAAATAACTATATTACGTCAAGAACTTCTACAAATTAAAACAAAAACAATTGCAGACTTCAACGATGCAAAAAAGCCACTTGTAAAAAAACAAAAAAAAATATTGAACAATAAAAACAACAGCAAAAAAAATAAAGGTTAAAATTATGGATGAAATTTTAAAAATATTTGGCGGAGGCGGTGGACAAGAAGATAATTCTAACGCCGATTTTGGACAATCCTCACAACAACAGGGAGGAAGAAGTCGTGAACAATCTCTTCCAGGTGGTGGAGGAGTTTGGGAATTTGAAATGCCTGACGGCGGTATTCAGGAATGGCAACAGCAACAAAGGCAACAGGAACAGAGAAGTAATGTATATAATCTCCCTGCACCTGAAGCAGACCGTTCAGGAATGCCCATGCAATCCCCCCAAAACAATATAGAAAATCAAAATAATTTTCCGCCTGAATATGAACTTGAACCTGGAATTGAAAATGCGTCTTCTTTTGCTGTACCAGGTGGAGTACCTGCTTCTGAAATACAAGTAACAGAAAGTACTATAGAAGGATATATGAAAACCATGGGCATTATGTCTGAAAAAGTTGATACATGCCTTTGGACAATGAAATATGAAGGTGGGGCCAAAGATTACGATGTTTATATCGAATTGACAGCAACCTCAGTTAGAATAGTACTTCCAATACTTGAAAGAGTGAGAGATGTCTGTAGAGAAAAAGTTTGGTATCATCTATTAAGATTAAATTATGTAACAGATGATATTGTAATAGGTTTAAATAAAAGAGATGAAGTATTTATGACTTCTGTTATTCCAATAAAATACATATCTTATGACGATTTTAAAAAATCTTTAACATATATTTTTACGATGGTTGATGAACTATATCCTGAACTATTATTTTTATCCCAAAAAACAACTGCAGTTTCAAGTTTTCTTCAAGAAGGAGGAAGTGCAAAATAAACGTACAATCTAAAAAAAATATTTTTTTGTTGTTTATGAGCTGTTTTCTTATAAGATTTATCTTTATTTTTACAAAAGATATTTCTGTTGATGAATCAGCTCTTCTTTTTATTTCCAAATATCCACTTTTTGAAATAGTAAATGTAATGAGGTCTTGTGGTGAAGTACACCCACCATTATATTTCTTTTTTTGTCATTTTTGGCAGATGTTGGGAAATAGTGAATGGATTTTAAGGTTATCTTCTGTAATATTTTCATCATTATCTGTTCCTCTAATTTGGCTTTTGACTTTTAAAATGTCCAAATCTGAAAAAATATCATATCTTGCAACAATACTATATTGTATTTCAGCATTTGATATAGAATTTGCATGTGAATTTCGCATGTATTCATGTCTAACTTTTTTATTTTTATCTGCCATTTATACTTGTTTAAAATATTTAGATACAGAAGCAAATAAATATTTGATTACAAACATAATAATAGGATTGATTGGAGTATCTGTTCATTTTCTTTTTATATTTTGCATATTGGCAGAATTAATAATATATTTAATCAACAAAAAAATAAAATATTCTTTATATCAATTAATTCCTATAAGCCTGTTTTTTTATTATTTTTTTACTATAAAAAGTCAGGATATGACAATAAGAGAAACACCTGATATGTGGCATTTAGTGATGTTATTTTCAAAAATGTTGGTAGGTGAAGGATTTTTACCAGGTTGTGAATTCTATAAAATTTCTGATCCGTGGGATGAACCTGTTTTAGTATTTGGTGGAATAGGATTATTGTTTTTTATACCTTGTTTTCTATTGTATTTAGATAAATCCAAATATTTACTTGTTATATTGTCATCATTTTTTATTCCTGTATTTCTTTTATCTTGTTTTACAAATATAAAAATATTTGAATATAAATATTTTGTTGTTATGGTTCCCTTTGTTATAATAACTATAAGTATTTTGGCAGTTAGATTAACTCAAAGTATGAATTTTACTTTAATTTTTTTGTTGATATTTATACCTGCAAATATTTTTTCTTCAATATCTTTCTTTTATGATCCATATTTTAAAGGACCAAACTGGAAAGCCACTGCTCAATTTATAGAAAATAATTGTAAAGAAGATGACTTGGCTATAGTATTTCCTTCAATGATGAGCTTGCCTGTAGACTATTATTTAAAAAATAAAAAGCCCCTACTTCCTGCCAATAAAATAGATGAAAATTTTGTAAAAATTGCAAGTGGATTTAAAAATATTTGGTTCTGCTCTTTGACAAATCACCCATATACATTAAAAGAAAAACCTGATGAAATGCTTCAATATCTATATATTGAAGATAAAAAAATAGAGATTGAATCTCGTCAAAAAAAAGACACAATCTCTATCACAAAATACCAAATCTAAATAATATTATTAATCCTCATTACTGACTTCACTTATATTTATCAATTTTATTCTTCTTTTTACATGCTGTATATC
>CADAWZ010000074.1 GCA_902791745.1 uncultured bacterium | reverse complement strand
AACTATTATAAAAGTAAATATTATATCTATAATATCAAATTTTTTACTGTGAATAAATCCGTCTGTAGCAGTTGTTGTAATTTTAATTTCATTTTGTAATTTTTCAAATTTTGTATCTCCTATATCAAAAAATGTTTCTTGATCACTTTTGAGTTCTTCTCTTAAATTTAATGCAGATTTTAACGAAGCTACTAAAAGTTTGGTCTTATTTAAATTATCTTCTCCTTCAAAATTTCCAAATAATTCGATTTCCTCTACATTTTCTTTATTGATAGGTAATGTTATTGATTTGTTAAATTTGCAAATAACTTTGTATATAATCTTTGCTTCATGTGAAGAAGAGGAATAAGAAGAAGATTCTTCACTGTTTATATAGATGCTTGCAATATCATAGGAACCTATGTCAATTTTTCCTCTTTTTATCGAATCTATTTCTAAACCTTTTGAGGAAAATGTCATTTTTACATCACTTATATTTGTATTTGAATCGAGCGAAGATATCAAAAAATATTCTATAATCATTCCTATTCCACAAATTATAGAAATAATTTTGATATTTTGTTCTAAAGTGTATGTATTAAACATACTCCATATCATAGGAATAAGTAGAGTTACAGTTGGCACTATCATAAGAAAAGTATTTGTTGTAGCTTCTTTTTTGGTTTGAAATAATTCTGTGCAATTGCTTGTTTTAAATTCTATTTGTGAGTTTGTATTTTTATATGATGAAATTCCTAATTGTTCTAAATCTGTATCCATTGTTTTTCCTTTATATATATTTCTATTTTTATATATTTTGTAAAAAAATATTTATTTTCCTTTTTATTTGACAAGTTTATTGTAATGGTATAAAATAAAATGCTTATTATAAAAAATATGGGGTTAAATTTTTATGTTGACAGAAACTAAAGAACTTTTGGCTTCAGAATGGAATATAAGTCAAAAATTGCTCGATTTGGCAGAAAAAGCAGAAATTGCTACAGAAAAAAGAAGAAAAGAAGTAAGAGAAGTTGGAGCATATAATCAATTAAGAGTTTTAAATGCTTTTAAACACAACAATGTGTCTGATTATCATTTAAAAAATTCTACAGGTTATGCTTTTGGAGATGAGGGAAGAGAGACACTTGATAAAATTTATGCAGAAGTATTTGGAACTGAAAAGGCTTTGGTAAGAGCTCAATTTGTTTCTGGAACTCATGCCCTTTCTTCCGCTCTTTTTGGAATATTGAGACCAAATGACAGATGGATTTCTATTGTTGGAACTCCTTATGATACAATGATACCTGTTATAAGAGGTGGAGATGGTTGGTATGGTTCTTTAAAAGAGTGGGGAATTGAATATGATGAAATTCCACTTAAAGAAGATGCTTCTTTTGATTTTGAGGCAATAGGAAAAGCATTGAAAGCTCACAAAACCAAAATGGTCTATATCCAGAGATCTTTAGGGTACACTTGGAGACCAAGTATGAATCTTGAAAAAATGAAAGTGGCGATTGATTTTGTTAAGAGTATAGACCCAAATGTTATAGTAATGGTTGATAATTGCTATGGTGAATTTGGTGAAAAATGCGAACCTACAGCTATTGGTGCTGATATTACAGGAGGATCGCTTATAAAAAATGCAGGTGGTGGAATATCTCCTGCAGGTGGTTATGTCGCAGGAAAAGAAGAGTTAATAGAGAGAGCAGCTTCTTATTTGACATCTCCAGGAATTGGAACAGATGAAGGTTCTGCATTGGGTATTGGAAGATTGATGTATCAAGGATTTTTTGAAGCACCTACAATAGTAAGTGGGGCTATAGAAGGAGCAGTTTGGGCTTCTGAAATGTTAAATTCTCTCGGTTTTGAAGTATTACCAAAACCAACAGACAAGAGAACAGATATTATACAAGGAATTAAATTTGGCGATCCCAAAATTATGACAGCATTTTGTAAGGGAATACAATCAGCTTCACCTGTCGACGGTTTTGCTGTACCTGAAGCTGTAGACATGCCAGGATATAGAGACCCAATAATTATGGCAGGAGGAACATTTGTTCAAGGTTCATCTATAGAATTGTCTTGCGATGGTCCATTGAGACCTCCGTATAGTGCATATTTACAGGGAGGACTTTCATTTTCACATATTCAATTTGGAGTTTTAAGGGCTTTATCTGAAGTAGAAAAAATTTTATAGTGATTTGATAAAAATAGGTTCCTATATCAAAAAAATATAGGAGCCTATTTTTAGTTTTCATAAAAAAATATCTCTTGTTTGCTATAATAGATTAATATTTTTTTTGACATAACAATAACTTGTGAAATTTTATTGCCAAAATATTAACATTTGTCAAAAAAAAATATACATTTTGTTAATTGCACTATTTTATATTTTATGCTAAAATATAAAAAGTTTTATTTTTAAAAGGAATTATAAAAACCCCGTGGAGGTAAAGAAATGCACAAGGAGAACTTGGGGGAAAAGTTAGTATCTTATGCTTTTTTTATACTGCTTTTCATTTTTGTTATTTTCAATATTGTTCAAATGAATAATGTTGAAAAAAGATACATTGAAATAAGAGATAAACTTGAAGATTTGGAAAAAAGAGGTATTGCAAGAAGTACAACAGTTACAACTTCGGTAAGTAATGCCCCTGTTAAACAAAAAACAGCAGTTAAATATCTTCATCCTGAAGTAAAGAATTTTCTTTCAGATGAAACTTTTAAAGTTCGACTTCCTGAAACAAAGCAGGGAGGAATTCTTCATCGTTGGATGCCTGCTGATCCAAAATCATTTAATACAATCACTTCAAATGACGGAACTTTGAATCAATATGTAAATGCTTATGTTAATTCAGAGTCATTTGCAACAAGATCACTTGACAATCCTGACAAATGGGTAAAATGTCTTGCAGATAGAATTGAGATTACAGATGATTATAAAGAATATACAATTTATTTAAAACAGGGTGTAAAATGGCATACTCCAAAAGTTGATTGGAAGAGTGGAAAATATGATTGGTTAAAAGGTGATCACGAATTGACAGCTAAAGATGTAAAATTTACTGTCGATGTAATCAAAAATCCACAAGTTGAATGTCCAGCCCTCAGAAATTATTATGATGACCTTGATAAAGTCGAAATTATAGACGATTACACAGTTGTTTTTAAATGGAAAAAGAAAACATATAATTCACTCAGCTTTACAGTTGGATTTAATCCAATTCCTGAATTTATATATGGATATGACAGTGATGGAAAACCATTTGATAAATCTGTTTTTGGTCTCAAATTTAACAATCACTGGTATAATATGAAATCAATAGGTTGTGGACCTTATGAATTTGTTTCTTATGTACAAGGTGCTTCTCTTGTTTTGAAGAGATTTGAAGATTACTATGGTGAGAAGCCTGCTATTGATGAAATCGACTATCAGATTTTCCCTGATCAAAAACAAAATCTTTTGAAAATAAAAAGTAGAGACCTTGATTTCGGTGTTTTGTACCCAACAGATTATAGAGAAGAAATAATGAATGGAAATTCTACTTCTCCTTTCAAAAATGGTGATATAATCAATAAAACCTATGATGAAATGGTTTATACATATTTCGGTTGGAATATGGAACACAAGATTTTAAAAGATAAGAAAGTTAGATGGGCTTTATCTTATGCATTAAATCTTGACTACATGCTCAAAGATATTTTTCTTGACTTAGGAGAAAGAACAACAGGACCTATTTATATAAAGAGTACAGGTTATGATAAGAGTTTGGAACCAATACCATTTGATTTGGATAAAGCAGCTGAAATGTTAAATCAAGCTGGTTGGGTTGATACAGATGGTGATGGTGTAAGAGATAAAATTCTCGATGGTCAAAAAACAGATCTTGAATTTACAATGCTTACAACAAGTGGTTCTCCTGAATGGGATGCAGCACAAACTATTTATAGAGAAGATTTGCAGAAAATCGGCGTTAAGATGAATATAAGTGAAGTTGATTGGGCTGTTATGCAGAAGAAACTTGAAGGAAAAGATTTTGACGCTATGGGCGGTGCTTGGGGTACAGCTTGGGATGCAGACCCATATCAAATTTGGCACAGTTCTCAGGCTTCTATTCCAAATAGTTCTAATCACATAAGTTATAGAAATCCTGAAGCAGATAAGATTATCGAGAAAATGAGAAATACTTTTGATCAAAATGAGAGAAATAAACTTTCAAAAGAATTCCATAAAATAATTTATGATGACCAACCTTATACATTTATGTTCGCAAGAAAGAGATGTGCTGTTTGGTGGAACAATCTTGAAAGAGTTCATTTTATGCTTTTGAGACCTCATGATGATTCAAGACCTTGGTATTTTTCAAACGATAAGCCAGTACAGAGATAGGCGAGGTAGGTAATATGTGGACTTATATAGCAAAAAGGATATTGTGGATGATTCCTACCTTTTTCGCAATATCTTTAATAATATTTTTGATATTAAATTTAGCACCTGGTAAACCAGGTGGAACACTTGCGAGCGGGGCAGAGGGGCAAGAGGCTTCAGGTTCAAGTAGAGAATCTTATAGGGTTTTTAAATCACAGTTTAATCTTGATAAACCTGTTTTGTTTAATACTCGTTATGCACTTTCTGATGAACAAGTGGAAAAATGCCTTAATAATTATGCTAACGAATCAGGTAAAGTTCCTATGAAAGAAGTTATTAAATCACAGGAACTTCTTGAAGATTATGGGCAGTATTCTATACCTTCACTTATAAGGATCCTAAAAAAGAGTGAAGGAAATCAAAAATTTCGTGCTGTAGTTTTGGAAACATTACTACAAAATGCACAAAGATATCCAATAAATGCTTATGCTGAGCATTTAGATGAAAAAACTAAAAAGATTAATAACGAAATTGACATAGAAAATAATCAGATAAGAACTTTTGCTTGTTCTAAAGATGCTTCTCTCAAAGACCAAGAAAAAGTTGCTCAAAAATGGTATGCTTGGTATGGTAAACATGAAGACCGTTTTAAATATTCATTTTGGCAAAAAGTAGGAATATTTTTTACGGATACTCGATTTTTTAAATATTGGGCTTCTCTCATAAGATTTGATTTTGGTGTATCTCATATAGACAAAAAGCCTGTGATGGGAAAAATTTTGTCAAAACTTCAATATTCACTATGTCTTTCTGTTCCAGCCGTTATTTTTGCATATATAATCTCTGTTCCTCTTGGAGTTTTTTCAGCTGTAAAGCAAAATTCTAAATTTGACAGAGTTTGTGCAGTTATTTTGTTTATGTTATACTCACTTCCAAGTTTCTTTGTTGCTACAGTTCTTTTATATTTCTTCTCACAAGGAGGGGATTTCTTAAAAATCTTTCCGACGGGAGGCTTCCAAAGTCCAAGTGTTGACAGTATGACGACTTGGGAGAAAACAAAAGATATAATTTGGCATATTGTTTTGCCTTTGATATGTATGACTTATGGTTCTTTTGCTTCTCTTTCAAGATATGCAAGAACTGGAATGCTCGATGTAATTCGTTCTGATTATGTCAGAACAGCAAGAGCAAAAGGACTTTCTGAATTTGTGGTTGTTGTAAAGCACGCAATGAGAAATGGTATGATTCCTATTATAACCCTTCTCGGTACTTTACTTCCAGTCATCATCGGTGGTAGTGTAATTATCGAATATATTTTCGGAATACCAGGTATGGGACAACTGTCTATTACATCTATTTATAATAGGGATTACAATATGATAATGGGAATACAGCTTATTTCTGCAATTCTCGTTCTTATAGGCATATTGCTTTCTGATTTATTATATGCTCTTGTAGATCCTCGAATTAGTTTTAAATAAGGGATAAGATTATGGAAGAAGAAAAAAAATATAAAAAAGTAAGTTATTGGTCTGTAGTATGGTCCCAATTTAAAAAGAATAAAGTAGCACTTTGGGGATTGGGAGCTATCATTTTATTGCTTTTACAAGCTATTTATTCGCCGTTTCTTTCTTTAGATGTACCTCTTGTATACTCTGTAGAAGGAACTACACATTTTCCTTTTTTAGTTGAATTATTTAATAAAAATAGATTTGAAAATACTGTTGATATTTTGTTTAATGGTATAATGGTCGCTTCGCCATTTATAGTAGCTCTTTGGTTTGTTTTGAAGAAGGTACTTTCATTTTCTACAAGTAAAAATCTTGTAATCTTTATAGGTTTTTTGATTCTTGTTTGTATTCTTTCTTCTGTAGCTTCTGAAAATACAAAAATGGGTAACAAAAAGTATAAAGATGAGATCGCAGCTGCAAAAGCAGATGGAAAGAAAGTTTCTGCTATATTTCCTCTTATGAAATGGTCATACAAAGAAACTGATTTAGAAGGTCGAAATCCTCAAGCACCTTCAGCAAAACATTTGCTTGGAACAGATGCAACTGGAAGAGATGTACTTACAAGAATGTTATATGGTACAAGAATTTCAATGACAATCGGTGTTGTTGCTGTCTCTATTTATATGTTAATAGGTATAGTTTTAGGAGCTTTGGCTGGTTATTTTGGCGGTGCCATAGACCTTTGGATTTCACGACTTATAGAAGTTGTAATATGTTTTCCAACATTTTTCCTTATTCTTACACTTGCAGCATTTATCGAAAAGCGAACGGTTTTCCATGTGATGATCTTGATTGGAGTTGTCTCTTGGACAGGTGTTGCTCGTCTTGTGAGAGGTGAATTTTTACGCCAAAGAGGAATGGATTATGTTCAAGCAGCTATAGCTCTTGGAATTAGTCGTGCAAAAATTATTTTCACTCATATTTTGCCAAATGCTATGGGACCAATTTTGGTGTCTGCAACATTTGGAATTGCTTCTGCAATTTTGACAGAATCAAGCCTTTCATTTTTGGGACTTGGTGATACTACAGCTCCGAGTTGGGGAGGTATTTTAAATGTAGGAAGACAACAAGGGAAACTTTGGCTTATTTTAGCACCTGGATTTGCAATATTTTTTGTAGTATCTGTTTTTAACCTTGTTGGAGAAGCAATTAGAGATGCAATGGATCCAAGATTGAGACAGTAAATGTAATATAAGATTTTTGGAAATAATAATTTCGGAGGCTATTTTGGCAAAGAAGAAGAAAAAAATAAAAAATTTTGTTTCACAGGGACAGAAAGTTAATTTTGCACAAAAAGAAGAATCTATTGAGGATTTGTTATCAGAAGAGGAAATATCTGTTGAAGAGGAATTGCCTGTTTTTGTGGAAGACTCTTTAGAGGAATTAGAAGACGATATTGAGGATGTAGATAAAACACAAGAAGAGCCACCAAAAGAAAAAGAAAGACGAAGATTAGAACTTGACCTCGATAGAAAAGAGGAAACAAATCAAATAGTAGAAACTAAAAAAGAAGTAATTCAAAAACAGGAAGAGCCAAGAGAAAGACAAAGACTTAGTCTTGAACTCGACAGAAAAGATGCAACAAAAGAACTTTTAGTCAATAATGAAAAAGTGATTGAAAAACAGGAAGAGCCAAGAGAAAGAAAAAGACTTAGTCTTGATCTCGATAGAAAAGATGAAATAAAAGAGTCTTTAGTCAATAATGAAAAAGCCAGTGAAAAACAAGAAGAGCCAAAAGAAAAAGTAGGGCTCGACAAAAAACAGAAAACTGATCAAACGGCAGATAGCAAAGAAGAAGAGCCAAAAGAAAAAATAGAACTCGATAAAGAACAGAAAACTGACCAAAAGGCAGATAGTAAAAAAGAAGAACCAAAAGAAAAAGTAAAACTCAACAAAGAACAGAAAACTGACCAAGAAACAGACAAAAAGAATATTCCAAGTGAAGAAAAAGTTTTGGAGATAAAGAATTTAAAGACTTTCTTTTACACTGATGAGGGTGTTGTAAAATCTGTAAATGATGTCAGTTATTATGTAAAAAAAGGTGAGACTTTGGGAGTTGTCGGCGAGTCTGGTTGTGGTAAATCTGTTACTGCTATGTCTATTTTAAGGCTTATTCCTCAGCCACCTGGCAAGATTGTTGGTGGTGAGATTCTTTTCAAGGGAAGAGATCTTACAAAGATTTCTGATGAGGAGATGAGACATATTAGGGGAAATCGAATTGCTATGATTTTCCAAGAACCTATGACGAGTTTAAATCCTGTTTATACTGTTGGCGATCAGATTATAGAGGCGATTTGTCTTCACATGGACAAAACATACACTGAAGCTCGTGCAATGGCACTTTCTATGCTTGAAAAAGTCGGTATTCCTGCCCCTGCAAACAGAATTGATGAATATCCACATCAGATGTCTGGTGGTATGAAACAAAGGGTTATGATAGCAATGGCTCTTGTCTGTAATCCAGAACTTTTGATAGCAGATGAACCAACAACAGCACTTGATGTTACGATTCAAGCTCAAATTTTGGAACTTCTTGTAAAATTGCAAAAGGATTTTGGAACTTCAATTATTATGATTACACACGATTTGGGTGTAATTGCAGAAATTGCTCATAGGGTTGTGGTTATGTATGCAAGTAAAATAGTTGAAACTGCAGAAGTTAAAGAACTTTTTGCAAATCCAAAACATCCTTATACTATTGGCTTGTTTAACTCTATTCCAAAATTGGATACATCAGATCGTTTGATTCCTATCAAAGGAATGGTTCCAAATCCTCTGGATTTCCCTGTTGGCTGTAAATTTAACAATAGATGTGAATTTGCTACTGAAAAATGCAGAAAATCTGAACCAACATTAAAGGAAATATCACCTGGACATTGGTCAGCCTGTTGGCTCAACGAAAAATGATGATAAAAAAAGTCAAATATAAATGAAAAAAAAAGAAAAATCTGCAAATAGCAGAAATTTATTAGATTAAGCTAAAACTTACAAAAGGCAGAAATAAAGAATATGAGCCAAGAAAAAAAAGAGCTTTTAAAAGTAGAAGGTCTTAAAAAATATTTTCCAGTTGTTTCTGGATTCTTTTCAAAAGTAACAGGCTATGTAAAAGCTGTTGACAATATATCTTTTACTGTCAATGAAGGCGAAACAGTTGGAATGGTAGGTGAGTCAGGTTGTGGTAAAACAACGGCAGGAAGAACTATCATAAGACTTATTGAACCTACAGCAGGAAATATATATTTTAAAAATAAGGATATAATGCAATTAAAAGGTCAAGAATTGAAAGATATGCGTAGAAATATGCAGATCATCTTCCAAGATCCTTATTCTTCATTAAATCCAAGAAAAACAATTCTTGAAATAGTAGGGGAAGCCCTCGAAGTTCACAATATAGCAAAAGGCAAAGAAAAAGAAGATATTGTGGCAAATCTTATGGAAAAAGTCGGACTTTCTCCAAAATACATAAATAGGTATCCACATGAATTTTCAGGTGGTCAAAGACAGAGAGTTGGTATCGCAAGAGCTATTGCCTTGAAACCTTCTTTGATTATATGTGATGAGCCTGTTTCTGCACTTGATGTTTCGATTCAGGCACAGGTTATCAATCTTCTTATAGATCTTAGAGAAGAGATGAACTTGTCATATATATTTGTAGCACACGATCTTTCTGTTGTTAAACATATTTCACACAGAATTATTGTTATGTATTTGGGTAAACTTGTAGAAATGGCAGAGACAGAAGAGCTTTTTGCCCATCCCTGTCATCCATATACACAGGCATTGCTTTCTGCTATTCCAAATCCAGATCCTACAAATAAATCACATAGAATAGTCTTGACAGGTGATGTTCCTTCTCCTATAAATCCTCCGTCAGGTTGTCCTTTCCACCCTCGCTGTGTGAGAAGAAAACCTATCTGTTCAAAGGAAGAACCACCTATTCAACACAGAACAGATACCCATTTTTATAAATGTTTCCTCGAACCTGACAAATAACAACAAAAAAAAATAACTCCAGTTGAGTATACCCCAGCTGGAGTTTTTTTTGTCTTCTTAAAATCTTGCTATTTTGCAAAAAATATATTATAATTAAAGAAAAAATATTTATTTTATAAATTAGTTTTATAATTTTTGGAGGTAGTTATGACACTACTTAGAAAAAAAAAACTTTAATCTTCTTGAAAATATTTCTGAAGATTATATTGAAGAAGTTGTGCATTTTTTGGAAAATATAAAAATTAAAAAAGAACAAGAAAAAACAGAACATAGCGAAGCATATAATAATTTGAAAAAATATTTTGGAAAATTGAAATGTGATATTGATTATAAAAAAGAATTGCAGGAGATTTTAATTGAAGAATATTCTTCTATGAACTCTTTCTATTGCTATTTGCCTTTTTTTTGAAATTGTGTTATAATGAAATTTAGAGTTTCTAAAAAATTGAGGTTGAAAACATATGTCGCTAAAACTTCCAATAGAAATAATTATCTTTATATTGATAAGACAAAACAGATTTTAAATTTAATAGAAAATGGAGAATGTTATTTTCTATCTCGTCCTCGTCGTTTTGGAAAATCACTTACTTTATCAACATTAGAGGCAATGTTCAAAGGAAAAGTCGAATTATTTAAAGGGTTATATGCTGAGGAATGGGTAAAAGAACAATCTAAACACCCAAGTCCAGTTATAAAATTGGATATGAGTCTTTTAGGAGATTATACAAATAAAAAAGAATTAAAATCAGCTCTTATTGATTACCTTGGAGATATTATAGATGATTATGATTTAAATATTAAACTAATAAACAATTCAGGTCGTCTATTAGTTAAGATAATAAATGAATTATATAAAAAAAATGGTTCAGTAGTTTTTCTTATAGATGAATATGACAAGCCTATAACAGACAATATAAACAATTTAGAAAAAGCCGAAGAAATGCGAGATACTCTTCGCTCATTTTATAGTGTTTTAAAAGGTTGCAGTCAATTAAAATTTATAATGATAACAGGTGTATCAAAATTTAGCAAATCAGGTGTTTTTTCTTGTTTAAATAACTTAAAAGATATATCTATGATGGAAAAATATAGCGATATAGTAGGCTATACACAGCAGGAACTTGAAGATAATTTTGGAGATTGGATTGAAACAAATTCACAAAAAATGTCTTTGAATCGAGAAGAATTACTTGAAAAGATAAAAAAATATTATGATGGTTTTTCTTTTGATGGTATAACAAGGGTTTATAATCCGTTTTCTGTTCTCAATTTTTTTGATGAGGGGAATTTTTATAATTATTGGTACGATTCAGCCACACCTTCATTCTTAGCAAAATATTTACAAAGTCATAAAATAAAAGACCAAAAAGAATTTATTCACAAAAAAGTATCTATAAATTTTACAAATTCAAAAGAAATAGAAAATACAAGTGTAGAGAGTTTTTTGTATCAAGCTGGCTATTTGACAATTTCAGAAAAGAAAGGAAATATGATAATCCTTGATTATCCAAATGAAGAAGTTTCTATATCAATGACTCAGTTAATTCTTGATAATTTTTATAAAATTACAGACTATATGGGTTTAGGATATGAACTTTGGGAAGCCACAAAAAATGCAGATATAAAGAAAATTGTTGATATTTTCAATGAAGCCTTAAAACCTATTCCTTATGATGACTATCCAAATAGAGGTGAATTTTGGTATCGTTCATTATTTATGATGCTACTTTATGCAACAAGACTTTTGTCTTTTCCTGAACCACATACATTTGATGGTCGCCCTGACATTGTTGTTCCTTATGATGATTGTATTATTATCTTTGAATTTAAATTTGCTGAAAATGAAAAGGAAGTAGATAAAAAGAGGGCAGAAGGACAAGATCAAGTAAAGCGATATGCAGACAGTTATGCAAATTTTAAGAAGAAAATAATAACAGCCGTATTTGTTGCAAATGATGAAAAAAGACAGATAACTTTATAAAAACATGTTCTTTTGAACTCACAAAAACAAAATAAAAACAGCGTGGAGAAAATTTTCCTCACGCTGTTTTATTTATCAAGTTAAGTTATTTATTAGTTCATATTATTATCTATTTCGCCAACAACTCCGTCAACTGTTACTGTGCCATTGTTAGTACAACCTGTTGCATCACCATAAATATTTTTAGCAGTCCCAATTCTATAATTTTCTGAATTTTGGTTTATAACAATATTTCCATTATTTACACAATTAGAATAAGAAGAGACACTAAAATTAACTGCATCTATATAGCCAGTAATACCATTTTCTAATGTGTTGTTTGTTATAGTAATATGTCCGTCATTTGTGCAGTCATTCATCATTTCATAGTAGTAATCATCTATAATAGCATTTATTTGTAATAAATTAGTGTTACTGTCAATATTGATATGTCCAGTATTTTTAAATTTATTATTACAATTAACTATTTGCACAACGCCTGTATTAAAAGTATTGTTTGTTATATTGATATTTCCTTCGTTTTCGTTATCCGATTCTGTAACTGCTTCTGACATAGTGTCAACAAAAATATTAGAAATAAAAATCTGTGTTACTTGGGCATTGGATTTGCAATTATCAATATTGATATGTCCAGTATTTTTACAATTTTTGATAGTTGATTCCGCATTTTCGCAAGAAATTCCAGAAAGATAAATAAAACAGTAATAATAATCTGAAGTAGTTTGTATACTGCTTAGTGATATTGTGGCTCTATTTTCGCATTGTTCTATAGTTGAATTATTTGAAACTCCTGTTATTGCTCCTAATATTATTAGGTAACTTTAAAATTTAAAATTGAATCTATAATAAAATATTAGATAAATTATTATAAATTCCTTTATGAACTCTTTCTATTGCTATTTGCCTTTTTTTGAAATTGTGGTATAATGAAATTTAGAGTTTCTAAAAAAATGAGGTTGAAAACATATGTCGCTAAAACTTCCAATAGGTATTCAACATTTTGAAAATATTCGTTTAAATAATTATCTTTATATTGATAAGACAAAACAG
>CADAWZ010000073.1 GCA_902791745.1 uncultured bacterium | reverse complement strand
ATTCTTTCCTATGAAAAAAAACTTAAATTTTATTACTGCCATTTTAAAAAAATAATATAAAGCAGCAGCTAATCCAATAAATATTGAAAAAAGCATGCTCCCTGTCCCAGGGTCTATATATAAAATCATATCTGATTACCTTTAAAAAAATATTAGCGATTTGGAAGTATTCCAAGAATATCTTTTATAGAAACACAATATTTTTGAGATGCTTCCAATGCTGATCCATTTGAAAGGATAGATTTGGCAGAATTTAACATTGCTGGATATGCACTTCTTATCAAATGGTTTGCATATATAACAATATTTATCCCCTGCTTTGCTAATTCTTTTTCTGTTACTTGACAATATGTGGTTGGAACTACAGCAAGAGGAATTTCGGGAAATTCTTTTTTAAATTCTTTTGCAAATTCAAATACTTGATCAGGTTCTTTTTTTCTCGAATGAATCATTATTCCGTCTGCACCTGCATTTACATAAGCATTTGCCCTTTTTAAAGCATCTTCAAGTCCACTTTCTAAAATAAGGCTTTCAATCCTTGCTATTAACATAAAATCATCACTTATCAAAGCCTTTTTTCCAGCACTTATTTTAGCACTAAAATTTTCAATTGAATCTTGTTCTTGTTCTACATCTGTCCCAAATAGTGAATTTTTCTTTAATCCTTTTTTGTCTTCAATTATTATCGCAGATACACCTATTCTCTCTATCGTTTTTATATTATAAATGAAATGCTCAATAAGTCCACCTGTATCGCCATCGAGAATTATCGGTTTTGTCGTAACATCCATTATCTCATCTATTGTTGAAATCCGGCTTGTAAAGTCGACAAGTTCAATATCAGGCTTTCCCTTCATTGTTGAATCACAAAGACTTGAGACCCACATACCATCAAATGATTTTAATTTTTCATCAAGTCTTACAACTGTATTTTCTGCAATTAAGCCACTTAATCCACTATGTGCTTCTATTATTGAAACAATATCTTTTGATTTTAACAATCTTTTCAATTTAGGTCTTCTAACTTCAGGAAGACCTGATTGAATTTTCAACTTATGATTTAATTGTGTCAATGTATTATTATATGTATATGGAAATTCTACAAGTTTTCCGCCATATTCAGATAATATATTTATTACTTCTTCTCTTATAAATGAAAGTTCATTGTTGACCCAATCATCTCCATGAACAACATAATCTGGTTTTAACTCGTTTAATATTTTTTTATATGAAAGAGTATCTTGGATAACTACTTTAGTAATATTTTTTATTGAAGAAAATATTCTTATCCTCTCTTCAATATCAACTAATGGAAATCTATTATTCTGTGCTATAACTTCATCAGTTTGGATTCCAGCTATTATATCTCCAAGTTCAGAGGCTTTTTCAATAATATTTAAATGTCCACTGTTTATAATATCTGTTGCAAAACTCATATAAACAGTTTTTTTATTTTTCATAATTTTTTCTGACCCTTTCCAGTTCTTCTACAGTATCTATTTCTATTATTTGACCATTTACAACAGGAAGAACATGTACAGATATTTTGTCCAATATATCGTCAACTGCTTCATCCCAAAATTTACTTTCTCCATTTGGTTCATTCATCATCTCTTCTATTCTATTTCCTATTTGAAGAAAGTCTTTTTTTGACCAAACAGAAATTCCAACCATGTTGAAAAGATTATCGCCACCTATTGAAATTTTAGTTATCTTTTTATTTGAATCACATACAAACGCCCAATCGTCTGAATGACCTTTTACAAAATTTCCAAAATAACATGAATCTTCAATATTTAAAGTTGAAAATAATTTTTTATCAGGGATAAAAAGGTCTGCCTCACATATAAAGCAATCTTCTTTTATTAAATCTTTGACAACATAAAGTGAAGATATATTATTTTTTGTTTCATAATCTTTGTTATATACAAAAAATATTTTTTTTCAAGAAATGAAAATTTATCTGCCAAATATCCTGTAACTATATAGATATTTTCAATACCATAATATACAAGAGAATCAATAACTGTCTCTATAAGTGATTTATCATTTACTTTTACAAGAGGTTTAGGAATAGAATGAGTAATAGGTCTCATTCGTGTTCCCAAACCTGCTGATAATAAAATAGCTGTTTTAACTTTATTTATCATATTATCATCCTAAAATTTTTACAAAAAATACAATTTAGTTTATTTCAAAAACAAAATATATATTTCCTGTTTTGAAGTTTTGCATAGAATTTTATTATGTTATTATTTTTCAAATATAAATAAAACTCGGGGATAGAATAAAACATCTTACACCCGAGTTTTATTATATTTATTTTTTCCAAGAAAAGATTCCTTCGCTATTGCTAATTTTTGTTGAATCAAAAATTGGCTCTTCTATTCCTGATTTTTTTTGTTCTATATAATCATTTAATGCCTCAAATGAATATTTAGAGAGTCTTAATATTGCATAGATATTTGTTATACACAAAAATCCCATTATTAAATCTGTTGATTCCCAAACAACACTCAAATCTTGAAGTCCACCAATAAAAACAGTTATTACAACAATAACTCTAAATATATTCATGTACAATTTATTATTATCATGTTTAAAAAATGCAATGATAATTTCAGCATAATAATAATTTCCTATTATTGTACTAAAGGCAAACAAAAATATTATTATAGAAAGAAGTTGGCTTGCTATATTTCCAAAACATGCACCAAGAGAAACTTGTGCAAGCTCAATTCCTGTTGGAGCAGAGCCTAAATTATATTTTCCTGTTAAAAGAATTATAAAAGCAGTTGCTCCACAAACGAAAAATGTAGCAACATATACTCCAAAAGATTGAATAAATCCCTGTTGAACAGGATGTGTTGCATCAGCAGTTGCCGCTGCATTTGGAACACTTCCGACTCCAGCTTCATTTGAAAAAATGCCTCTTCTAACTCCTGTCATTATAGCAATTCCAATTCCTCCACCTAACATAGCATTTGGTGAAAAAGCATCATGAAAAATTAGATATATTGCTTGCGGAATTTTATCAAAATTCATGGCAGAAACAATAATAGCTGATATAATATACATAAAAGCCATTATTGGAACCATTTTTTCTGATATTTTAGCTACACCTTTCATTTGTCCAAATACAGTTAGAGCTGTAACTATACATAGAAAAATCGTCATTTCCAATCTATTTATTCCAAAAGTAGTTTCAGTAGATATTGTTATTGTATTTGCTTGAACAGAATATACCATACAAAACATAAAACACATTAAAACAGAAAAAATATAAGCAAGTATTGGTTGTTTTAGTGCATTTTTCATATAATAAGCAGGTCCTCCATAAAAGGTACCATCTTTATTTGGTATTTTGTATATTTGAGCGAGTGTGCATTCTACAAAAGATGTAGAGCAGCAAAAAAAAGCAGTGACCCACATCCAAAATATAGCTCCTGGACCTCCTGTTACAATAGCTATTGCAACTCCTGCAATATTTCCAACTCCAACTCTTGAAGCTAAACTTACACAAAATGCTTGAAATCCACTTATGCCATTGACTTTTTTACTAATTCCTTTGGTAACAAGTTTAAACATTTCTGGAAGCATTGTTAACTGTGCAAATTTTGTTTTTATTGTCAAATATATTCCAGCTCCTAACATAAATATTGTTATGTAATTCCATATAAAAGCATTAAAATTTTTTAATAATTCCATTTTTAAAATTCCAATTTTTTTATTAATATAAACAAAAAGCCCGCAATGTTTCAAACTTGCGAGCTTTATTATATTTTATGGAGCTAAGCGGGATCGAACCGCTGACCTCTTGCATGCCATGCAAGCGCTCTCCCAGCTGAGCTATAACCCCAAAACCTTTAAAGATTATATATTATAATTGAGATTTTGTCAATACTTTATAAAAAATATTGACAAAATCTCTAAATATCTCTATAAAGCTGTAATATACAGCCCTTTATATTCTAAATTAATTTTCTCTACCCTGTAAGAATGCTGGAACTTTAAGTGGATCAACTCTTACGCTTGGTCCCATTGTTGATGTGAGAACAACACTCTTTATATATGTTCCCTTTGCAGCTGCTGGTTTTGCTCTTATAACTGCATCGAGAAGTGTTGCAATATTCTGCAAAATTTTGTCTTTGCCGAAATCTCTTTTGCCAACTGAAGAGTGGATTATACCTTGCTTGTCAGCTCTATATTGAATCTTACCAAGTCTAAGCTCTTTAATTGTCTTTCCAATTTCTTTTGTAACTGTTCCTGCTTTTGGGTTAGGCATCTTCGCTGCAAGAAGTCTTCCAAGACCTTTACCAATAGGTCCCATCATGTCAGGAGTTGCTACGCAGATTTCAAAATCTGAATAACCAGCCTTGACTTTTGCAATGAGATCATCTGCACCAGCAGCTTCTGCACCAGCATCAAGTGCTTCTTGTTCTTTATCGGCTTTTACGAAAGCAATGATTTTTGGTGTTTTACCTGTTCCATTTGGAAGAACAACTGTTCCTCTTACTGTTTGATCACTTTTTGTAGGATCAATTCCAAGTTTTACATGGATTTCAACTGTTTCGTTGAATTTTGCTGAAGCATTTTTCAAAACTTGTTCAACTGCTTCTGATACTGAAAAATAGTTTAATTTATCATATGTTTTGAGAATGGCTGCCATTCTCTTTGCTGTTTTAGCCATAATTCCTCCTGTGGTTATATCGGGATTAGTCAAAATCCCTCCCAACTGAAAATTTTTAATAATTACTCTACTACAATACCCATACTTCTTGCTGTACCAGCAACTACTTTAATTGCAGCTTCAATGTCATTGGCATTGAGATCAGGCATCTTTACCTTTGCAATTTCTTCTACTTGGGCTTTTGTAACCTTTGCAACCTTAGTTGTATTTGGTTTTCCAGAACCTTTGTCAACACCAGCAGCTTTAAGAAGAAGAGCTGAAGCTGGAGGAGTCTTTGTAACAAATGTGAATGTTCTGTCTTCATAAATTGTGATTTCAGCTGGAATTGTCATTCCAATCTGATTTGCTGTTCTGGCGTTATACTGTTTTACGAACTCCATGATATTAACGCCATGCTGACCAAGAGCAGGACCTACTGGAGGAGCTGGATTAGCTTTTCCTGCTGGACACTGCAATTTGACAACTGCTTTTACTTTCTTTGCCATAATTTACACCTCTTAAATCTTCTCGACTTGATTAAATTCAACTTCAACAGGTGTTTCCCTGCCGAACATAGTAAGAAGAACTTTTATTTTGTCTCTTTCTATATTGACTACAACCCCTTTAAATCCTTCAAAAGGTCCCTTTGTAATTTTTACGAGTTGACCTGAAGAAATATCAAGGTTAACCTTAGCTGGTTCAACAAGTCCCATTTGTCTCAAAATTTTATCAACTTCATCATCTGGAAGAGGTACTGGTCTAACGCCACTACCTACTGGACCCACAAAACCAGTTACTCCAGAAGTATTTCTTACTACAAACCATGTGTAGTCATCCATAATCATTTCAACTAATACATAACCTGGATATATTTTTTTCTGGATAATCTTTTTCTTTCCATCTTTGAACTCAATTTCATCTTCTGTTGGAACAAGAATTCTAAAGATATAATCTTCTAAATTTTTTCCACTTACATCTTTATTGTCTTCAGAAGTTTTACCTATACTTTCTTTAGACTTTTTTATCTTCTTTTCCAAATTGCTTTTAACCTTTTTTTCATATCCAGAATAAGTATGTATAACATACCATTTTATTCTTGGATCTTTTTTAGGTTTAGTATCAGTAGAAATTTCTTCTGAAGAAATATTGGTAGAATTATCTAAAACTTCTTTGCTTTCTTCAGAATCCTTATTTTCAAAATTTACATTGTCATTTTCACTCATAACAAAATCCTTACTTGTTTTTAGTTATCTCTATATTTTTACACAATTCCAGCTTGTTTAAAGAAAAATTCAAAAATTTTACCGAGGAAAAAGAGATAAATAGAAACACTTATAAGAGTTGCAAGCACTACAACGGTATAAGCAAGAAGTTGAGGCTTTGTTGGCCATATAATTTTGTTAAATTCAGATTTTAAACCCTGAAACCAAATTTTTAAAGCATACATATTATCTTTAGAAAATGGATTCCAAGATATTTTCTTAGATTTATCCTTTTCATTAGATGCCTTTTCAACAGCTTTTGTCTCAGAAGCAGAAGCTGATTTTTCTTTTTTAGCTTTCTTTTCTTCCTTTGACAAAGCAACTGACTTTTCTTTTTTTTGCTTTGGTTCAGATTTTTCTTTCACTTCAGAAATTTCTTTTTCTGATTTATTTTTCTTTCTTTTTAATTTTTCCAAAGTAGCAACAACCTTTCACATAAGATGTACTAAAATAAAACATCTAAACAGGTTTAGCATTTTTTCGGCAACGCTAACTACCGTTTTTATTTTTTCGTATTACGAAATATAAATAAACCCTAAAACAGGACGGAAATCTTCCGTCCTGTTTATATTAAGGCATTTTTTTATTTTGACTCTTTATGCGGAGTATGCTTTTTACAGAAAGGACAATACTTCTTTATAACTATACGATCTGTTGTATTCTGTTTGTTCTTTCTTGTTGCATAATTTTTTCTTTTGCAATCTCCGCAGGCCAATGAAATGGTAATACGAGCTTCCTTTTTGGCCATGATAATCCCTCACTATTCGGAAAAAATTTCCTAAAAATTACTCATGAATCTCGGAGACAACTCCTGCACCAACAGTTCTGCCACCTTCACGGATAGCAAATCTGAGGTTGAGTTCAAGAGCCATAGGTGTGATAAGTTCGACTTCGATTTCGACATTGTCGCCAGGCATAATCATTTCTACGCCTTCTGGAAGTTTGATTGAACCAGTGATATCAGTTGTTCTGAAATAGAACTGTGGTCTGTAACCATTGAAGAATGGAGTATGACGTCCACCTTCTTCTTTTGAAAGGACATAGACCTGAGCTTTGAATTTTGTATGAGCCTTTACTGAACCTGGTTTTGCAAGAACTTGACCTCTCTTGATGTCTTTTCTGTCAATACCACGGAGAAGAAGACCAATGTTATCTCCTGCACGACCTTCATCAAGGATCTTTCTGAACATTTCTACGCCTGTTACGACGAGTTTTCTTGGTTTTTCAACAAGTCCTACGAGTTCGACTTCTTCACCAGTCTTTATGATACCTCTTTCAACTCTTCCTGTTGCAACAGTACCTCTACCAGTGATTGTGAAGATATCTTCAACTGGCATAAGGAATGGTTTGTCAACTGGACGTTCTGGAAGTGGAATATATTCATCAACGGCATCACAGAGATCCAGTATTGCTTTTTCCCACTTTGGATCTGGGTCGTCTTCAACTACTTTAAGAGCTGATCCTCTGATTACTGGGAGGTCATCTCCTGGGAAGCCATAAGATGAAAGAAGTTCTCTTACTTCCATTTCTACCAAGTCGATAAGTTCTGGATCGTCAACCATATCGCATTTGTTAAGGAATACAACGATATATGGAACATTGACCTGACGAGCAAGAAGGATATGCTCACGAGTCTGTGGCATAGGACCATCAGAAGCTGATACTACGAGGATTGCTCCATCCATCTGAGCAGCACCAGTGATCATATTTTTAATATAATCAGCGTGTCCTGGGCAATCTACGTGTGCATAGTGTCTCTTATCTGTCTGATATTCTGCGTGGCAGATAGCAATTGTGATTCCTCTTTCTTTCTCTTCAGGAGCGTTATCGATTTTATCTACATCGAGTGCCTGAGCAAGTCCTTTTTTAGCAAGAACTTTTGTTATGGCAGAGGTAAGAGTTGTTTTACCATGATCAACGTGACCAATTGTACCAATGTTGACATGTGGCTTTGTTCTTTCAAATTTCTGTTTTGCCATATTATCCTCCTAAAATTAATAAACAGTCAAAAAAATAATTGACACGGCTATGAATCCCAACAAACTTAGTATGGCATTTTTCTGATTATCGGAAAAAAATATAGGAAACGATGCCGAATCAAAAAAAACTAAATATATCTTATACACAAAAAAACGCACCCGAGAGGACTCGAACCTCCAACCCTTGGCTTAGGAGTCCACCGCTCTATCCATTGAGCTACGAGTGCTTAATTTTTTTAAGCAAATAAAAATGTGAACTACATTTAAATTAACATATAAAAAAAGCTGGGGAACGGGATTGAACCGTCGACCTCATCCTTACCAAGGATGTGCTCTACCTACTGAGCTACCCCAGCATCAGACACAGACCGCTATTTATCCCTTAATTCTCCAGGTATTCAAAATCTGCCTCCGTCTTTTCTACTGTACCTCAAAGGCGGATATTACTATATGAAAATTTAAAGCGGGGAACGGGGTTCGAACCCGCAACATCCAGCTTGGAAGGCTAGCACTCTGCCAATTGAGTTATCCCCGCAATTTTTTAGTTGGTGTCTTAGTGTGGTCATATAATACCTCAAAGAAAAAAATTTGTCAATACCTCAAACAAATTTTTTTTTTAAAATATGCAAATATGGTATATATATTACAAAATTGTAAAATGTAGGAAATTAAATCTTAAAAATGGAAAAAGATAAAATAAAATAGTATAATTTGGTTATAAGATTTAGCGGAGAAATTCATGGATAAAAAAAATATATTAGTTACGTCCGCACTTCCATATGCAAATGGGCCACTTCATCTTGGACATTTAGTTGAGTATATACAGACGGACATTTGGGTTAGAAATCATAAAATGAATGGAGTTAACTGTAAATACATGTGTGCAGATGATACTCATGGAACTCCAGTCATGATTGGTGCAAGAAAAGCTAAAATGTCAACAGAGGACTATATAGCTAAAATACACGAAGAAAGAATAGAAGATTTTGGAAAATTTTTCGTGGAATTTGATAATTATTATACAACACATTCTGAAGAGAACAAACAAATATGTGAATATATATTTGACTCTATGAAAAAAGGTGGTCATATAGAAGAAAAAGAAATTTCTCAGATGTATTGTGAACATGACAAGATGTTTCTTCCAGATCGCTTTATAAAAGGGACATGTCCAAAATGTGGTGCAGAAGACCAATATGGAGATTCTTGCGAACAATGCGGTGCCACTTATGATCCTGCAGAACTATCTGATTCATATTGTACAGTATGTCATAGTAAGCCTGTGATGAAAAATTCAAAACATTATTTCTTCAAATTGGGAGATTTTTCAAAAGAATTACAAGAATGGCTAAGTGGTGGTCATGTTCAAGAAGAGATACACAAAAAATTAAATGAATGGTTCAAAGAAGGTCTTAAAAATTGGGATATATCAAGAGATGAACCATATTTTGGATTTAAGATTCCAGGAACAGATGATAAGTATTTCTATGTTTGGCTTGATGCTCCAGTTGGTTATATCGCATCAACTAAGAACTGGTGTAATAAAAATTCTTCTGATTTTGAGGCATGGTGGAAATCACCTGATACAGAAATTTGCCATTTTATAGGTAAAGATATTATTTATTTCCATTGTTTATTTTGGCCTGCCATGCTTATGAGTTCTGGATTTAGAACTCCAAATAAAGTTTTTGTTCATGGTTTTCTCACAATAAATGGCGAAAAAATGTCAAAGTCAAGAGGAACATTTTTAAAAGCCTCTACATTTGCAAAATACACAAATCCTGAATTTTTAAGATATTACTATGCATGTAAATTATCTGGTGGAATAATAGATATAGATTTGAATTTTGATGATTTTATTGCAAAAGTAAATTCAGATATAGTTGGAAAAATAGCAAATTTAGGAGTTAGAACTTCTTCTATTTTGTCAAGGTCTCTTGAAGGCAAAACAGGAAAAATATTAGAAGAAGATTTACCTTTTATTCAAGAAATTAAAAATAGTGCTGAAAATATAAAGCAATTATATGAAAAACTTGACTATGCAAGAGCAATGCGTGAAATTTGTAGACTTGCTGATATTGCAAATAAATTTGTTGAAGATAGCGAACCTTGGAGTCTTGTTAAAATTGATTCTGAAAAAACAAGATCGAAATTGACGGCTTCTCTCGAAGCATTTAGACTTTTAATTTTATACTTAAAACCAGTAATGCCAAATCTTGCCTCTAAAACTGAGACCTGTCTAAAGACAGGAAATATGGACTGGACAAATATTGACTCAACACTTGAAAATCGGCAAATTGAAAAACTTCCACATCTTGCAACAAGAGCTGAGAAAGAGAGTATTGATAAAATGATAGAAGAAACAATCAAAGAAAACACTATTGAAGTAAAAGAAAAAGTTGAAGAGAAAAAGGTAGAAGAGAAAGTTGAAGTTTCTGAGATAGAACCACTTGCTCCAGAATGTACTATTGATGACTTTGCAAAAATAGATTTAAGAGTTGGATATGTAAAGAAAGCTGAGCATGTTGAAGGAGCTAAAAAATTACTCCATTTGATAGTTGATATAGGTGGAGGAATTGAGAAAAATATATTTGCAGGCATAAAATCAGCTTATGAACCTGAAAAACTGGAAGGAACACAAGTTGTAATAGTTGCAAATTTACAGCCAAGAAAGATGAAATTTGGCATGAGTGAAGGCATGGTCATTGCAGCAGGACCTGGTGGAAGTGATATATTTGTTCTAAGACCAGATAAAGGTGCAAAGCCTGGAGACAGAATTCATTAATTAGGGAAAAAAAATGAAAATAATAGCAGTTTCAGATATTCATATACCCAAAAATGATGCTAAAATGCCTCAAATGATAAATGCTATAAATAATAGCAATGCAGAGGTTCTTATTTTAGGAGGAGATATTGCTCCAGCAAATGATAAGGCTTTAGAGAATTTTTTGGCATCTATATCAAACTTTCGTGGTTTAAAAATGTATATTTCTGGAAATCATGATCTATGGGTTGCAGATAAAAATAGTTCAGAAACATCTCTTGATAGATTTCAAAATGTTCTTCCAGAAATATATGAAAAATATGGTTTTTATTCTCTTGAAAGACAGCCTTTATTGTATAAAGATATAGGATTTGTAGGCAACATTGGTTGGTATGATTATACATTTGTAAGAACTTATACTCCGCCTTTTGGAACTAAATTTATAAGATTAGATGATAACTTAAAACCAACTAAACAAGTTGTAAATTGGGCACAAATGACACAGGCAGATTGGAAAAGAGGTTTTGTCTATATAAAGACCCTTTTCAAAACTGAATCTACTGGAACTAATGATATTGACTATATAAAAGGCTTTCCAGACGATGTTGTATTTTGTAACCAAATGAGAGAAAAAATGGAAGAAGATATTGCTTCTATTGAAAGCAGTGCAAGAAAAATAGTTGCTGTTTTCCATTGTGTTCCATTTAAAGAAGGGCTTATAAGAAAAAATGCCACAGCTGTAGCATGTGTTAGAAATGCTTGGGCTGGAAGTAAATATTTAGGTGAAATTTTATATAAACATCCTAAAGTTTGCCTTGCACTTTGGGGACATATCCATGAAAGACAAGAGATTATAAAAGGTAGAATAAAATGTATAAATATGAGTTTTAGTCAAACTGGAAATAATCCTTATGAAATAGAAATATAAAAAATATTTTATCAAAAACAAAGCGATTCAATTTTGAATCGCTTTTATTTTAATAAAAAAAAGAAACAGAGGTTTCAATTTTTATGAGAATCAAGGACATATCTAAACTAAATAATCGTTTATTAGAAAAAAATAAATGGAAAACTAATAAACAAATAGATAATTCAGCTTATGAACAATTTGATTTAGCTGTTGACTATCATAAAGAAGACAATTTAAAAGAGGCTTTTAAATTGTATGAAAAATCAGCGGAACAAGGTTTACCTGAAGCACAATATAATTTAGCCTTAATGTATTATCGTGGAGATGGAGTAGAAAAAAATATAAATGAAGCTATTAAATGGTTTAAAAAATCAGCTCAACAAAGATATTCAACAGCAGAATATTATTTGTGGATTATATATTACAACGGAGAAGATATTGAAAAAGATATAAACGAAGCTATTAAATGGTTAAAAAGAGCAGCTGAACATGACTTAGAAGATGCTCAATATGATTTAGGAACGATGTATAATAGAGGCGAAGGTGTCGAACAAAATAAAGAAAAAGCATTTAAATGGTTTAAAAAATCTGCTGAAAAAGACATTGCACCTGCACAATATAATTTAGCGATGATGTACCAATATGGTGAAGGAACAGAAATTGACGAAAATAAGGCATTTTATTGGAACAAAAAGGCTGCGGAACAAGGAATCGAACAGGCTCAATTTAATCTTGGTTATTTATATCAAAATGGTATTGGAACAGAAATTAATTCTAAAGAAGCATTAAATTGGTACAAAAAATCAGCGGAACAAGGATTTATACCATCAAACAAGGATTTATACCATCACAATACAATTTAGCAAACATGTACGAAGATGGCGAAGGAACAGAAATTGATTTTAAAGAAGCATTTAAATGGTATAAAAGAGCTGCAGAGCAAGGAGAAGAAAAATCACAATACTGCATCGGATTTATGTATAATAAAGGCCAAGGGGTAGAAATAAATAAAAAAGAAGCTATTGAATGGTACAAAAAATCAGCGGAACAAGGGTATGCACCTGCTCAATATAATCTTGGTATTATGTATAATGATGGTGATGGTGTCGAAATTGATTTAAAAGAAGCATTTAAATGGTATAAAAAAGCTGCGGAACAAGGATTTATACCATCACAATACAATTTAGCAAACATGTACGAAGATGGCGAAGGAACAGAAATTGATTTTAAAGAAGCATTTAAATGGTAT
>CADAWZ010000072.1 GCA_902791745.1 uncultured bacterium | reverse complement strand
AATAGAAGATATATATAAAAGTCCAAGTGGCTTGCTCCATTCATCAAAACCTTTAAAATCATATATCCATGGATTAATTACAAGTATATTATTGTTCATGATTAGTCTTTTGTCTCTCCTATCTCTTTTGTCCGTTTTCTGTCCTGTCTCCATTAAAAAAAATCAATTTTTTTGTAAGATTATTACAGCAATTTTCAAAAATACTATATAATGTTTTGCCAATTAAGGGGGGAAAACTATTTTTGCATATTTAAAAGTTGCTGTAAAATATCTAATATATGCCTGTATAATGGCATTTTGTAATTGCGAGGCTCAAAAAATAGTTAAAAATCAGTTAGAGTTTTTAATACCTTATCCCACAAGGGGGAGCCGTGGCAATCTAAGTCTGTAAATTATTATTTACTTAAAAATTAAGTCGATCGACTCTATTTAAAATGTTGTACTCGATCTGTTTAATAAATTACTAAATTTAAATTAAGCGGTTGAGATTGCCACGGTCGCACAACTCCCTCGCAATGACATCGCCTCTAAATAGAACTTATTAGGATAGTTTACCAACACGCCCTAATGTTATTTAAATTAACAAAATTTTTTCCCATTATACCACATTTTAAAAAAAAATAAAAAAAAATTGCAAATTTTTTTAAAAACCTATTGCAAAAAAAAAACAAGTATGCTATAATCTTTTGCGTTGAAGAAATTCCAGCGTAGCTCAATGGCAGAGCATCCGGCTGTTAACCGGACGGTTATAAGTTCGAGTCTTATCGCTGGAGCTTATAAAACTTCAACACACTCCAGCGTAGCTCAATGGCAGAGCATCCGGCTGTTAACCGGACGGTTATAAGTTCGAGTCTTATCGCTGGAGCTTTTTTTTTGCTTTTTCTCATGACTAAAATAAAAAAAAACTTTGCAATTATTATTTAATAACTGCAAAGTTTTCTTTAAAAATATGTAATTATTTTCTTTCTTCGAGAATTTTAATAGCTTCTATAGCTGTTTTAATTGCATCTTCAACTCCTAACTTTTTATCAACAATAGGAGTATCTTTATATGTAAGACCAATAATTGCAAGAACTTCACCAACTCTTACTTTTCTTATCTGAGAAATAACAAATAATGCTGCGTCTTCCATTGATGTTGCGAGAACATTTGCTCTTTCCCATGCTTTCCAAAGATTTTTATTTTCTTCAGCTATTGGAAGATTTTCATCTCCTTCGATAAAGAAAGCATCTTTACAATGGCATACACCTAAATGTGATTTAAAGTTTAATCTCTTTGCTGCGTCTCTGAGGGCGAGTGTAACATCGAAATCAGGAACTGCTGGATAGCTGATTGGAATATATTGTCTTGTTGTTCCTTCCTCTCTTATTGCACCTGTTGGAATTACCAAATCTCCTAAGTCAACTGATGGCTGAAGACCACCTGCTGTTCCAACTCTAATGAATGTATCTGCTCCTATTTTTACGAGTTCTTCAAGAGCTATGGCTGCACTTGGGCAACCAATTCCTGTTGATGTTACAGATACTTTTGTGTTTCCTATATAACCTGTATATGTTGTGTATTCTCTGTTTTGTGCTACTTTTTCTGCTCTGTCGAGGAAAGATGCTATAACAGGAACTCTTCCAGGGTCTCCTGGTAAAATTACATAACGACCTATATCATCTTTATCAAGACCTATGTGATATTGTTTTGCCATGGCTCAGAAACTCCTTTATATTTTTATAAAATTATAGCAATAAAACCCATGATCTAAAAATCATGGGTTATATATAATTATTAACAGAATGATATTATTTTTTCATCTGTCATAATATCAATGCCTTCATCATAAGTTATTCTTTCAATAGATTTTGGAAGTATGTCTTCAAGTCCTCTTTCTACTACTTCATCTGTGAAAGCAAAAACTTTTAGACCTTCAAATATGTCAGTTGGAGCATAAAGACCATCTTGTATTAGAATAATTTTTGCATTTTCATCCATTTTGGCATAGGATATTCCTGTTTCTACATTTGTTTTATCCATTATATAAATAGACATGTTTTGCCTCCATTAATAGCAAATAGAGAAATCTGCTTGTTTTACATAATCAAAAATTTCTGCCTTTGATTTTATTATAAAATAGTTGCTTTTTATTAAGTCCTCAGAAATTTTTCTTTTCTCAAGAGATTCTTTTTCTATTATAAATTCCATGTCCATTGCAAAAAATGCTTTTAAATATTTTTCAAAATCTCTTTCAGAAATTGTGTTTAAAGCTAACCATACACCGTCATTAATCAATATTGTTGTTATTTTATGATTAAATCTTGTGTTGTTAATTCCTAAAGCCAAGCGTAATCCTTCTTCGCAGAATGGACTTCCAAATGGTGTATGAGAGATGAATGTTATTATTTTTTTTCCACCGATCATAATTTAATTTACTACCTCATTGCTTAATATTTTTAAAGTGAAATCAAAGTATATTCTCCTGACATTATTTCAGACATCATTTCAGGAGAAGCAAATCGTATACCTTGGACATGATCAGATAGCTTTGGAACTCCTCTTTTTCCAGCACATACTGAACATAAAAATATTTCCGCTCCCATTTCGATTAATTCTGATATTTTGTCTTTTTGAAGAATTAACGCTTCATAAGATTGTTGATTTACAACAGAAGTCATCACACCATCCATATCGAGTATAATCTTTGTTGGAATTTCTTTGCCGAGAGCTGCGGAAGCAAGACCACAAAGAGTATTAAATCTTGATTCTAATCCAGATTTATTTTTAAAAAAGAATATGAAAGAACTCAAAATAACCTCCATAAAATAATCTGCTATAAAAGCCTGTTCATAGGGAATGTAAAAAAAAAATTAAAAATACATTAAAATTAATAGAATTTTCGCTCTCTTTGGGAATATATATTTTCAAGTATCCCTAAAGACATCATATTAGATATTAATGCACTTCCCCCTGATGATACAAATATTAGTGGAATTCCCACAACTGGCATTATTCCAA
The DNA here is from genome assembly GCA_902791745.1 of uncultured bacterium. GTDB lineage: Bacteria > Vulcanimicrobiota > CADAWZ01 > CADAWZ01 > CADAWZ01 > CADAWZ01. The sequence goes on along the minus strand of CADAWZ010000072.1, from coordinate 7,893 downwards.
GTACCATTCCTATATTTATAAATACATGGAACCCCATTAGACAAAAAATTCCAACACCTATTAGAAATCCAAATTTATCTTTTGAATTTTGTATTATTAAGATACATCTCCACATCATTATAACATATAATAATAGGAGTATTACACAACCTACAAAGCCAGTCTCTTCTCCCAATATTGAAAAAATAAAATCGGTATTGTGTTCAGGAACAAAATCAAGTTGTGTTTGACTACCATTAAAAAGTCCTGTTCCAAAAAGTCCACCATGTCCTACTGCTATTTTTGATTGGTATATATTCCAACCTGTATCTGAAAGGTCTGCATTTGGATTCATAAAAATAAATAATCTCTGCTTTTGATAGTCATGTAGAACCCAAGGAGCTAAAGCCATTCCACCTAATGCAACAGATATCAAAATCCACGGCTTTATTCCTGCAAAATATAGCATTATAAATGCAGCAAATAATATTACAAGTGATGTTCCTAAATCAGGTTGTATCAATATTAAGAACCAAGGAGTTAATACTGTAAAAATAACAGAAAGCATAGTTGCTTTGTCTATTTTTTCAACAGATGCTAATATTTTTGCGAGTGCAACTATAACTATTATTTTTGTTGGCTCTGAAGGTTGAAATGTTATGGGACCTATTGCAATCCACCGTTGTGCTCCTTTTGCAGAATGTCCAGCAAAAAAGACTATTACCAATATGATGATATTTATAAACGCTATTGGATATGCAAATCTTCCCAGTGCATCATAATCTGTGTTAGCAAGTAAGCACATTATGACAAATCCAACAGAGAAGAAAATAATTTGTTTGATAGTTGTATCTGCAAGAGGTAAAAGAGAAGTGGATTCTGCACTTTGTACTGCAATTAAACCAATTATGAATATAATTACACAAATAAATAGAAGTAAGATGTCAAATTTTTTAAAAAATCCTTCTTTCACTTTTTACCTATATATAATTATTTTTGATATATTTAATATTTTTTTCTAATATCTAAATTTCCTTTAAAAATTTATCTACCATTTCTATAATCTGTTTTTCATCATTTAGCCAAATAACATTGCAATATTTTTTAAACCAGGTCATTTGCCTTTTAGCAAATCTACATATTTCTGTATATAGTTTTTCATGCATCTCATTATATGTTATTTGACCTGTTGCAAATCTTCCAATCCATCGGTACTCAAGCCCAAAATCATCAAGCCTTTCAGGAGTTACATCTTTATTTTTTAGTAGTAGTTCAATTTCTTTGACCATGCCTTGGTTTAATCTGTTATCTAATCTTTTTAAAATTCTTTGATTTATTGTTTCTCTTTCATAAGTTATACCAATTACTAAATATTCAGCTATTGGTTTTTTGTGCATCCTCATTTCTGATAGATTGTTCATGCCTGATAATAATAATGATAAAGCTCTTTGAACTCTTCTTGGATTTTTTATATCAATAAATTCTTCTGCATTATTTTGTAGATTTAATAATTTTGTCAATGCATCCTCATAGGTCATGGATTCTACATAATTTTTGGTTTCTTCTGTTACTTTTGCGTTTGGAAATAGCAATCCTTCTGTTAGAGACCTTATAAAAAAGCCTGTTCCACCTACTATGAATGGATTTTTTTTTCTTTCTTTTATATTTTGTTCTATTGCTTCTGCATATTTTTGGAAATCTGCTACAGAAAATTGTTCAGATGGATTTAAAATATCTATTAACCAATGATTTATGCCTTCTGATATAAATGGATACAATTTTGGAGGAATGTCTAAAAAATAGGATAAATCGGTTTTTCCAGTTACTTTTCCTGTTCCTATATCCATTTTTTTGTAGACTTGTCTTGAATCTGCAGATATTATTTCTCCATTAAATTTTTTAGCTAATTTTATTCCAATATCTGATTTTCCACAAGCTGTGGGTCCTGTAATTACTACTACTTTCAAAATTTTACCTCTTTTGAATTTTGAAACAAAAATTGATTTAGATATTTTTCTAATATATTAAAAATAATCCTGCAAAGGCATTTTTTAGAGAATTTTTCTTTTTTTTTAAATTTTTTTAAAAAAACTATTGCAAAAAAAAATCTTGTGTGTTATAATACTCAAAGTTAAATTAAATATTGGAGAGATGGCCGAGTGGCTGAAGGCGGGCGCCTGCTAAGTGTCTGTAGGACGTAGAGTCTTACCCTGGGTTCGAATCCCAGTCTCTCCGTTTTTTGATTATACTTTGTTTTAAGCGCCTGTAGCTTAATTGGATAGAGCAATAGACTACGGATCTATAGGTTGAAGGTTCGACTCCTTTCAGGCGTGTTTTTTTTTGCCTTTTGCGCCCGTAGCCCAATTGGATAGAGCGTCGGCCCCCGGAGCCGAAGGTTAGAGGTTCGAACCCTCCCGGGCGTGTTTAATATTAAAAATCGCCCAAAGAGTTTGAATATGAACATAGATGAAGTAGATATTTTTTTTATGTCTAAGGCTATTAAAGAGGCTGAGAAATCTCTTTTTTCAGGTGATATTCCTGTAGGAGCCTTGATCGTTTTAGAAAATAATATTATATCTTCTTCTTTTAATACTCGTGAGGCAGATAAAAATCCATTGGGACATGCAGAGATAAATGCGATAAAACTTGCTTCAGAAAGTATATCGTCAAAGTATCTCAGAAATATGACATTATATGTTACCCTTGAGCCATGCCCTATGTGCACAGGTGCAATTCTTGAAGCAGGAATAAAAAGGGTTGTTTTTGGGGCTTATGATTCAAAGGGTGGAGCGTGCGGTTCTTTTATGAATCTTGCTGATTACCCTGGTTTTTTTAGGCGTACTTTGGTAAAGGGTGGGGTATTAGAGAAGGAATGCCAAGAACTTTTACATAATTTTTTTATAAGCCTTAGAAAAAGTAAAAAATAAATATATAAAAGGATAATGTAGCTTACAAGTTTTATACTCTTTGCTTGCAAGGAGAAAAAATACATGGAGAGATGGCTGAGCTGGTTGAAGGCACTCGACTCGAAATCGAGCAAGGTAGAAATATCTTCGGGGGTTCGAATCCCTTTCTCTCCGTTTTACAATTAAGCAGTTGATTAAAATTCAACTGCTTTTTTATTTGTAGTTTTAAAATAATAATTAATAGAATATAATTATAAATATATTCTATATATATAATCTTATATTTTGAAGGTTTTTATAAAAAAATATAGAATAATTATAAAATAAAATTGAAATCGAAAGTGGCTGTAATTTTTAGCACTTTTACAGCCTCTTTTATTTTTTATTACATTTGAAAGGGTCAAATATGGATAATTTGCAACCAGAACAGCCTATTTCTGAAAATAGTGAGATAACAGAAAATTTAACTAAACCTTCACATTATGGAGCAGATGATATTCAAGTTCTTGAAGGTCTTGAGCCTGTTAGAGTCCGTCCAGCTATGTATATTGGTAGTACTGGCGAAAGTGGACTACATCATCTTGTTTTTGAAGTAGTTGATAATAGTATTGATGAAGCATTGGCTGGTATATGTACTCAAGTAGATGTTACTATTCATGAAGATGATTCTATAACAGTAGTTGATAATGGTAGAGGAATACCTACAGATATAGTTCCTGGTGAAAATAAAAGTGGTGTTGAAGTCGTTATGACCATATTACATGCTGGTGGAAAATTTGGCGGTAGTGGTTATAAAGTTTCAGGTGGACTTCACGGAGTCGGTGTCTCTTGTGTAAATGCACTTTCAGAGAGATTAGAAGTAACTGTATATAGAGATGGCAGAATTTCTAAAATGGCATTTGAAAGAGGTTTAGTTGTTGAGCCTTTGACAGACCTTGGACCAACAGATAAAAGAGGTACTAAAGTTTGGTTTAAACCTGATAATCAAATTTTTAGTGAGACAAAATACCAATATGAAATTCTTTCAGAAAGACTAAGAGAACTTGCTTTTTTAAATAAAGGCATAAAAATTACTCTCAAAGATGAAAGAGGAGAAGGAACTGAAGATGTTTTCCATTATGAAGGTGGAATCGTTCAGTTTGTCTCACATTTAAATCAAAATAAAGAGCCTTTACATGATCAGGTTATTTACATTGATGTTAAAAAAGACGATATAGAGACGGAAATAGCTTTCCAATGGAATAAGAGTTATTCTGAAGATATATATTCTTTTGCAAATAACATAAATACAAGAGAAGGTGGAAGTCATCTTTTGGGATTTAAGTCTGCATTGACGAGAGTTATAAACAAATATGTCAGAGAGAAAAAACTTCTAAAAGAAAAAGAATCTAATTTCAGTGGTGAAGATGTAAGAGAAGGACTTACTGCCGTAATAAGTGTAAAATTGCCAAATCCTCAATTTGAGGGACAGACAAAGACAAAATTAGGAAATCCTGAGATTAAAAATATTGTAGAATCTATAATTGACGAAAAATTTGGTATTTTCCTTGAAGAGACACCTGATACAGGAAAAGTAATTTTTGAAAAATCGCTTTCTGCTTCAAGAGCGAGAGATGCTGCTAAAAAAGCAAGAGATGATGTCAGAAGAAAAGGTCTTTTGGATAAAATGTCTTCACTTCCTGGCAAACTTGCAGATTGTAGTGAAAAAGACCCTTCTAAATGTGAATTGTACATAGTTGAGGGAGATTCTGCAGGAGGCAGTGCAAAACAGGGAAGAGATAGACACTATCAGGCAATTTTACCACTCAGAGGTAAAGTTTTAAATGTACAGAGGGTTAGAACGAGTGAAGCTCTCAAAAATGAAGAAATAAGAACATTGATAACAGCACTTGGTACAGGTATTGATGAAGATTTTGATATTTCTAAATTGAGATATGACAAAATTATTATTATGACTGATGCTGATGTCGATGGTGCTCACATCAGAACACTTATTTTGACCTTCTTCTATCATTTTATGAGAGAATTAATAATGACTGGTCATGTGTATATAGCACAGCCACCTCTTTTTAAATTGAAAAAGAACAAAAACGAAAAATATGCCTATAGTGATTCAGAGAGAGATTCAATAATAAATGAATTAGGCGATAATGTTCTTATTCAGAGATATAAAGGTTTAGGAGAAATGAACCCTGAGCAACTTTGGGAAACAACAATGGATCCTGCAAATCGTTTTATGAAACAGGTTTCGCTTCATGACAAGTTTGTAGCAGATGAGATCTTCCATACATTGATGGGAGATGATCCGAAACTCAGAAGAGCATTTATTGAATCACATGCAAGTAAAGTAAAAAATCTTGATATATAGTGCAGAAAGCAGGTTTTTATGGATAAATTAACTTCAGTTGAAATAGAACATGAGATGAAGGGTTCTTATATCGACTATGCTATGAGTGTTATTGTAGCAAGAGCTCTTCCTGATGTGAGAGATGGATTGAAACCAGTTCATAGAAGAATTCTCTATGCTATGGACAATTTAAATTTGACACCTGACAAGCCTTTCAAAAAATCGGCAACAATCGTCGGTGATGTTCTTGGTAAATATCACCCACATGGTGATTCATCTGTTTATGACGCACTTGTACGACTTGCACAGGACTTTAACCTTCGTTATCCTCTTGTTTTAGGACATGGAAATTTTGGTTCTATTGATGGCGATTCTGCTGCTGCCTATCGTTATACAGAAGCCAAGATGTCAAAGATGTCTCTTGAAATGCTTGCAGATATAGACAAAGAAACTGTCGATTTTACAGATAACTTTGATGCTTCTTTACAAGAGCCATCTGTTTTGCCTTCAAGAATTCCAAATCTTTTGGTAAATGGTTCAATGGGTATTGCTGTTGGAATGGCAACAAATATTCCTCCACACAATATGGGAGATATTGTTGACGCTCTTGTGGCTTTGATTGAAAATCCAAACATAGCTATTGAAGAACTTATTGATATTGTAAAAGCTCCAGATTTTCCAACAGGTGCTTTGATTATGGGATTAAAGGGCTGTCGTGAAGCCTATTTAACAGGAAAAGGCACTATAACTATGAGAGCTAAAACAGATGTTATTGAAAATGAAAAAGGCAGACATAGCATTGTTGTTACTGAAATTCCATATCAGTTAAATAAGGCAAAATTAATTGAACAAATTGCAGATAGAATCAAAAATAAATTTGTAACAAATGTAAGTGATTTGAGAGATGAGTCAAACAGAGACGGAATAAGAATAGTTCTTGAGCTAAACTTAAATGCAAATCCAAAACTTGTTTTGAATCAGTTATTCAAACATACAAATCTTCAGTGCAATTTTGGTGCAATAATGCTTGCACTTGTAAATGGTGAGCCTAAACTTTTAAATTTAAAGGATATGCTCAATTATTATCTTCTCCACAGGGAAGATGTTATAACGAGAAGAACTCGTTTTGAATTGAAAAAGGCTCTTGCTCGTATTCATATTCTTGAAGGTTTAAAGATTGCACTTGACAATATAGATGAAGTAATTGAGATAATCAGAAATTCAACAGATAATAAAGATGCAAAAGAAAAATTGCATGAAAAGTTCAATCTTTCTGATGTTCAAGCACAGGCAATTTTGGAAATGCAATTACAACGCCTCACAGGTTTACAGAGAAAGAAAATAGATGATGAGCATGAAGAACTCACAAAATTTGTTGAATATTTAAATTCTCTTCTTGCAGATGAATTGAAAATAAAAGGTGTAATCAGAGATGATTTACTTCTTTTAAAAGAAAAATATTCTGAAAAAAGAAGAACTCATATTGTTTTTGAAGGTCCAGAACTTTTTGAAACTGAGGACTTAATTCCAGAGGAAGATGTCGTTATATCTGTTTCTGAATCAGGTTATATAAAGAGAATGCCATTATCTCTTTACAATACACAACGTAGAGGTGGAAGAGGTAAAAATGGAGCTTCTTTAAAAGAAGATGATTATATTAGAAATGTCTGTGTTACAACTACACATTCTAATCTATTCTTTTTGACAGATAGGGGAAAGATGTATAGATTAAAAGTCTATGAAATCCCTGAATCTGGAAGAAATGCAAAAGGAACTGCTATTGTAAATCTTTTGTCAAATTTTGCAAATGGTGAAAAAATAAAATTTATTCTTTCTTTGAGACATTTTAGTGAAGACCAAGATTTGGTTATTGCAACAACTTCAGGATTTGTAAAGAGAACTTCATTCTATTTATATAGAAATATGGGTAGAAATGGATTGATAGCTGTAAGATTAAATGAAGGTGATGAAATAGCAAGTGCTAAGATCATAACTCATGATGATTCCAAAGAATTTATGGTCATAAGCAAATATGGTAAATTTATAAGATTTTCTGCAAATACAATTCGTGCAATGGGTAGAAATTCTGCAGGTTACAGAACTTTCAAATTTGATAAAGAAGATGATAAACTTGTTGCACTTCTTGATGTATCTGTTGGTAAATATTTGTTGATTGTTACATCTAATGGTTTTGCCGTAAGAACACCTATTGAAGAATATGCTGTAAAGGGAAGAAGAGGCAAAGGTACAAAAGTTATGGAACAGACCGATGAAAAAGGTTTTGTTGCAGGGGCTTTAATGGTAAATGATGATGATGAAATTATGGTTATGTCTCGTGAAGGTGTTGTGATAAGAACTAATTCCTCACAGCTTCCAGAAGGCGGAAGAGTTAGAATGGGGAACACATTTATGAATTTAGATGAGGGAGATGTTGTTTCATCAGTTGCTCTTATAAAAAAGCATAAAGAAGATTCTTCAGCAGATGTTGAAGAGGAATTACCAAATGATTTCGAAGTAGAAGAAGAAGTAAGAACAATAACAGAAGAAGATGATTATAGAGAGCAGACAGAAGATAATACTGAAGAACAAACGGAAGAAAATAATAAAGAACAGACAGAAGAAAATGTAGAAGAGCAGATAGATGAATCTGTAGAAGAGCAG
>CADAWZ010000071.1 GCA_902791745.1 uncultured bacterium | reverse complement strand
AATATTATATTATAAATACCGAGGTCTTGAAGTATCAAAAGGTATTTTATTTGGATTAAAACCTGCTTCTGCAGGACTAATAGCTTCTGCAGGTCTTTCCATCGCAATAGGAGCATTATTTATAAATAATTCAGCCCCTACTTTCAACACTATTGATATAAAATCATTTGTTTTTTTTATTATCTGTATAATAGCACTTAGATTCAAAATGGATCAAATTATAGTAATGTCCATTTGTGGATTTTCATGGCTTGTTTTAGGATTAATTTTTCCATAATTAAGGACATTGTTTATGAATACAAAAACAAAATCTCAAAAAACTGAATATATAACTACAGAAATAAAAAGCCCAAAAAGGAAAAAAAAGCTCAAACTAAATGAAAAAAAATATTCAGAAAATAATTCATTTGAAATAAAAAAAATTGTAAGTACAAATATTAATAATCTTGTTCCTTTAGGATTTGAACATCTTGTTTTATCTGCTCAAAAAGCTATTATAATTGATAGATATATAAATATTTTTTTCTCAATATTGGTTATTTCAATTGCTTTTTTACATTTATTTAATTTTCCATATTTATATTCATTTTATTTATTATCATTAACTGTTATTTTCAAAATTCTATTTGAAACATTTTATAGAATTAATTTAGAAACAAATAATATTGAAAGCCCAAGCTCTATTTACCAAGAAAAAATTACTCCAATATTAAAAATTATTAAATCCTCTAAAAAAATTTGGAGACAATTAACAACAAGTGAAGTTATTGATCGTAAATATTCAAGTGGAGCAAGTGAATTTACAAAATTAGAAAATTGCAGTGTATCAAAATATGCTCCATTTCCATTTAAAACAAAATTAGAAATTACAACTATTAAATCATCAAAAGAAATTGTTGTTTTTCTTCCTAACAAATTGTTAATTATAAAAGGAAAAAATATAGGAATAATAGATTATTTTGATACTTTTGTTGATGTAAAAAAAATAGAATTTATAGAAAAAAACAAAGTTCCCAAAGATTCAAAAATTATTGGAAAAACTTGGAAGTATAGAAATAAAAATGGAACACGAGACAGAAGATTCAAAAATAATGTTGAATATCCAATCTGCATTTACGGAAAGTTAGAATTAAAATCAGAATTTGGATTAGATTTATCAATAATATTTTCAAATGGTTCTATGTCATGAAAAACAAATTTCTAACTATTTTTCACAAATCTAATTCCTTCAGAAGTTTTATATGTTATCGTACCTTCTTTCAATTCAATACTACTACTATTTAGAAGGTCTTTCATCATATCTGCTGTCAATTCAGGAATACCACTCTTTGCTAATGAATTTTTCCAAACAGTAAATTTACAACCTTGTTGCCATTTTGAACAATAAAAAGCCTTTGAATTTTCAAAAATATAACCTTTTTTACAAATAGGACATACTCCCAAAGCTTTTTCAGGCATATTTTTTTTCATATTTTCAAATATAAAATCTTGAGTATCTTTATCCTTCATTGCAAGTAGTTCTGCTTCTTTTACAAGGAAATTTACAAATTTAATAATACTCTGCATAAATCGCTCAGGTTGCATATTTCCCTTATATATAGATTCAAGACCTTTTTCCCATTTGCCAGTAGTCTCAGGGGATCTCAATTCAGGCGGAATTATTAACATCAATTTTTTACCCTTATCTGTTGGAATGATAGATTTTCCTGATCTCTTCATATATCCAACAGAAATAAGCCTTTCTATTATACCAGCTCTCGTTGCAGGTGTTCCAAGTCCACCTTCTTTTAATTTTTCTTTCAACTCCTCATTTTCAACAAATCGTCCTGCATGTTCCATTGCAGACAAAAGTGATGCCTCTGTATATTGACTTGGTGGCTTTGTTTTTTTATCAATAGCCTTAGCTTCTTTTATATGTATAATATCGCCTTTTGAAAGATCAGGCAAAATTTGATCCTCATCATCAGACTGATTTTTTTTACCTTTTTTAGTTTTCGATTTTGAATCGCTATTGTCTTGCCCCTCATAAAGAGCAGTCCAACCAACCTGTTTTATTGTCTTTCCTTTTGATATAAAATTTTCACCTTCACAAGTTACAATAATTCTTGTTATTGTATAAATATTATATGGATAAAAAACACTTATAAATCTGCGAGCAATCAAATCAAAAACCTGTTTTTCCTCTTTTGAAAAGTTAGTCGTATTTATATTTGAATTAGTTGGAATTATTGCATGGTGATCTGTAATTTTTGAATTATCAACAATTCGCTTTGTTATAGGCAATTTATCAAGTGAAAATACATAATTAAGAAATTTGCTATAAGGTTCAAAATTTATTCTCTTTAAAATAATAGGAATAACTTTTATCATATCATCGCTCAAATAACGACTATCTGTTCTTGGATATGTAACAGCTTTTCTCTTTTCATATAAATCCTGAACTATATTTAATGTCTTTTCAGCAGAAAATCCATATTTTTTATTTGCATCTCTTTGTAATTCAGTCAAATCATACAAAAGAGGAGGTGGAACCTGTTTTTCTTCACTTTCAATAAGTGAAACAATTCCATCTTTTTTCGAAACAGTAGAAACTATTTTATCAGCTTCATCTTTTAAAATTATTTTTGTGTCTCTAACTCCGTCTACTTCTCTAAACCAAACACCTAAAAAATTCTTATAAATAGCTTGTACTTCATAATATGTCTTGACATCAAAAGAATCTATTTCTTTTTGCCTATCAACAATAATTCCAAGAGTAGGAGATTGAACTCGCCCAATACTCAAATTTGTATTATACATAACAGAAAAAGCCCTACTCGCATTTATCCCAACAAGCCAATCTGCCTCCGATCTACATTTTGCAGATTCATATAATTTATCATAATCCTTGCCATCCTTTAAATTAGCAAAACCATTTTTTATGGCTTCGTCTGTCATACTTGAAATCCAAAGCCTTTTAAATGGTTTCTTGCATTTAGCAAGTTCATATATATATCTAAAAATCAACTCCCCTTCTCTACCAGAATCAGTTGCACATATCAACAAATCTGTTTTAGGAGAATTGATAAGACTTTTAATTATATTAAACTGTTCTTCAGTAGCCTTGGCTGGTTTTATATTCATTTTATCTGGAATTATAGGAAGGTCTCTAAAGTACCATTTCTTAAATTTTTGATCATAATCTTCAGGCTCAAATAGAACAGCCAAATGACCTACAGCCCAAGTAACAATATAATCATTATCCCCTGAAATAAATCCATTACCATTTTTTTTGCAACCAAGAACACGAGCAATATCTCGAGCAACAGATGGCTTTTCTGCTATAACAACTGTATTTCCCATAAACATTATCCCTAAAATAATAAAAATTGAAGCCTCAGAGATTGTATAATTTCTAAGGCTTCAAGTCAACTATATTCTATAATAAATTACAATATTGAAAAAGAATTACTGCTTATTTCCGCCAGCCATTCCTGCAACAGATGAAACTGCTGTAACAGCACTGCTCATGACATTATTTGCCATTCCCATAGCTCCATTTACCAAATTGCCAAGACCATTGCCATTTCCTTGTCCATTATTTCCCATGCCATTTTTCAACATATTGTTCTGGAATTTGTTGTTTTGAAGAGGATTTACAGCATCATCACCTATGCCTGCCATTCCTTCCATTCCCATTCCATTTGAATTGCCACCCATTGAAGAAGCAGCACCTGCTGAAGAATAAGAATTACCGTCATCAGAAATGAATTCACCTAAGTTGACTGTTACAGAATCACCATTATCCTGTACAGATGCTCTTCCAACTTGTTGTACATTGTCATCTAAATCAACACCTGATGCACTACCTGCTCCGCCAGCTGCTTGTTGATTTTGCTGTGCTTGCTGATTTTGTTGTGCTTGCTGTGCTTGTTGAGCCTTTTTATTTTGTAACTGATTCAACTTATTTAATGCATTCTTTGAATTGTTATTTGCAGCCTGTTTATTCTGTTGAACATTGCTGTTTTGTCCTGGTTGTTGTGCTTGACCTGGTTGTTGCTGACCTTGTCCACCAGCTTGACCTACTTGTCCGCCGCCACGTCCACCTTTTCCAGCTGGTCCACCTGCCTGTGGAGCTCCGCCACCTTGTGCTGCAGGAGCTGCTGACTGTGCAGGAGCTGCTGACTGTGCAGGAGCTGCTGGCTGTGCAGGAGCTGCTGATTGTACTGGAGCTGCTGACTGTGCAGGAGCTGCTGATTGTACTGGAGCTGCTGATTGTACTGGAGCTGCTGACTGTTGCTGATTATTTACAGGCTGATTATTCTGCTGTGCAGGTTGTGGCTGATTTGCTGCACCTGCTGCATTTTCCTGATTCTTTGTTTCTTTATTTTGGTCTACATTCTTACCATCTTGATTTTTCTGAGCCTGTTGATTCTTCTGTGCTTGCTGATTCTTCTTAGCCTGCTGTGCTTTCTTTAATGGATTCTGTTGTTGTGCTTTCTTATTTTGCTGACCTTTTCCAGCTTGTCCGACCCCAGGAACTCCCTGTTTGCCAGCTTTTCCATTGGCTTTTCCGCTACCTTGTCCATCGTCCATACCCTGACCAGCTCCATTTGCTTGACCACCTTTACCATTCAACATTCCAAGACCTTGGTCAAGTGCCTGGCTATTTTCACCAGCTATTTGAGCATTTTTATTTGCTACTTTAGCCTGTTTATCAGCTTTATTTTCCATTTCTTTAAGCTGATTTAATTTTTCTTCTTCCTGCTGAATCTTATCCTGAAGATCATTCATACTCTGGACATCTTGTTGAAGTTGCTGTTGATCTTTCTGAAGTTGCTGTTGATCTTTCTGAAGTTGTTGCTGATCTTTCTGCAACTTCTGTTGGTCTTGCTGAAGTGTCTTCTGATCTTTTTGAAGTTTCTGTTGCCACTGCTGAAGTTGTTGCTGTTTTTGAACTTTCTGTGCTTCTAATTGTGCTTTTCTTGCCTGTAACATCTGTGCCTGTGCATCAAGCTGACAAGCCTGTGCTTCCATAGCTGCACCAGCTGCTGCAGTCCAAGGATTTGACATCAAAGCAGCTGCTGTTGAATGCATTGTTGCAGCTGTTGTTTGAGTTGTCGTAATCTGCATTTGAGTTTGTGTAATTTGAGTTGTCAACTGTGTAATTTGAGTATTCAAAGACTGTATATTCTTTTGATCAGTCTGTATAGCCTGTTGATCTTTCTTTATATTTTCTTGGTCTTTCTTTACAGCCTGTTCGTCTTTCTGTATAGCCTGCTGATCTTGCTGAATAGCCTTCATATCTTCCATTATATCTTTTTGGACTTCCTGAAGGTCTTCTTCATCTTGTGCCTTTTGTTCACGAATAGGCTCTTCTTGTTCTTGAAGGCTATTTTTTGTATCCTGAGCTGATTTAGCTTTATTCTGGAAATTTGTCTTAGCGTTGTCCTGGTTTACCTTTTCAGTGGACATACGACTTTCACCATCTTGGTCTCCCTGTTTCTTAGCAGAAATAGAACCACCACTCTGTGGAGCTCCTAAATTACCAAGATTTACATTTGATACATCTCCTGAACCATTTGCACGAGAAGCTTTATTACCAGAATTTGTTCTATTTACTCCATTTTGTGCTTTTAATTCTTCAGCACCTGTCAAATTTTTAGTTCTCTCAGTTGTAAGTTTTGCCTTTTGCTGACCTTTTGCATTGAAAACATTGTCTTGAGCTTTTATAGCTTTATTCAAATTGTTATCTTTTTGACCAAATTGCTTATCAATATTGGCAAGAGCAGCACCATTAGCAGTGATTCCTCCCCAATTGTTACCGCTAAAATCACTTGATCCAAAAGCATTTAATAAGTTTGATACATCCCAATCACCGCCAGCATCACCAGATGTAGCTTCTTCGGAAAGTTCTGAACCATCTGTTGCTGGAATTGAAGCATCTGAAGATGCTCCAGAAGAAGCATCAGCACCACCATTCTGTAAAACGGAAGCTAATTTATTCAACTGACTTGGATCCATATTTTGCAATGAACCAAGATTTCCTATATTGCCTAAATTACCACCCATTTTAGACAATTTTTGAATCATTTCTAATGGATTATTTGAACCACCAAGACCTTGTATATTCATAAATTTACCCTCTCTTATAAATTATCTTGCTATAATTATATATCTAAAAGCTAAAAATATAAATAGCTCATAAGTTACAAAAATGTTAATAAAGAAAAAAAAATGTTAATTTTTTCTGTTTTTTTTTTAATAGAATTCTAAAATTATCTTTATATATTATTTTATTTCAAATATAATATAGATAACATAAATATTACATATATTAACCCAAAAAGAAAAGGGAAATAAAAAAAAGAATTGAAAAACAATGTATATACATATAAAAGAAGGTATTAAAATAACATGAAAAAATTTTTATTTTTTATATTTTACTTTGCTATATTTACAATAATTTTTATAAATGCGATATTTGCAAAAGATAAAATAACTACTATGGAGCAGGATATGAATTGGAAAAACAAATGGTATGTAAACACAATTTGGTATCAAATATTTCCAGACAGATTTTATAATGGAGATAAAGAAAGTGATCCAACAGAAACAGAAACATACACAAAAGATGGGCAATTAGAAAAATTGGCATTGAGTGATTGGAATGATGATCAACCAAATTGGAAATCTAAATATGGTGGAGATTTGATAGGAATAGATCAAAAATTAGGTTATTTATCAGATTTAGGAATATCGAGTATATGGTTAAATCCTATATTTAAAGCCACATCAAATCATAAATACAATACTGCAGATTATGCCAAAATAGACCCTGCTTTTGGAGATAGAAAAACTCTTGCCAATCTTGTGAAAGACCTTCATGAAAAAAATATTAAAATAATTTTAGACGGAGTATTTAATCACACTGGATATGAATTTTGGGCTTTCCAAGACATAGTTCAAAAAGGCGAAAAATCAAATTATAAAGATTGGTATTATATAAAAAGTTATCCTATACTAAAACTTTGGGAACAGGATAAAGACCATCCTGCAAATTACGAATGTTGGTGGGGAGTTAACACATTACCTCAATTAAATATGGATAATGAAGCAACAAGAAAATATATAATTGAAGTATGTAAAGGTTGGATGAAACTCGGAATTGATGGTTGGAGACTTGATGTTCCAAATGAAATCAAAAATAAAAACTTTTGGAAAGAATGGTCTCAAGCAATAAAAGAATCCAATCCTGAATCATATACAACAGGAGAAATATGGGATAACCCAAAAGATTGGATAGGTGAAAATGGAGTCTTCACAGCAGTAATGAATTATCATGGTTTTAGAGTTCCAGTAATGCTATATTTCACTGGCGAAAAAATTAAGCTAAGTGAATTTGACAAAATGTTAAAAGAAAGAAGAGATGAATTTCCACATAGTGTAAACTGTGGACTACAAAATTTATTATCAAGTCATGATACAGCAAGAATTTTATCTGCAATAAAAAATAAAGATAAAGATGATCATGATAAAGAAAAATCAAATTATGACAAAGGTCCAGCGTCAAGCGAAGATATAGCTAAATATAAAACAATAATAGCATTTCAAATGACTTATGTTGGTTCTCCAATGATTTACTATGGTGATGAAATAGGAATGACAGGAGGAAAAGACCCTGACTGTAGAAGACCTATGAAATGGGATGAAAAAGATCAAAATCTCGATATATTAAATCACTACAAAAAATTAATCAAAATAAGAAATGAAAATAAAGAATTCAGAACTGGAGATTTTAAAACATTATATATTTCAGACAAAAATAATGTCTATGCCTATGAAAGAACAGAAGACACAGAATCTTCTATTGTTGTATTAAATTATTCAGCAAAAGAACATTCTGCAACAATAAAAGATGTAACGGGAAATTATATAGATTTAATAACTGGCTCAAAAGTAGAATCAAAGGGAAATAAATTAAATGTAAAAATTGAGCCTTATGGACAATTAGTGCTAAAAAAGCAAAAATAAAACCTCTTTTAAAATACTTTCTGCTTTCGCAACTTTTTTGGGGTATACAATTTTTCTGTATTTTTCTAAATAGTTTTCTGTGTAATACATTCACTCCAACTCCGCTTTGCTCTAATTCCGTTCATTGCATTACCCAGAAAACTAAATGACAAATTTTTAATTACAAAAATTTCTGCCCACACTCAACTTTTTTGGGAGGTAAAGAGGAAGTAACGAAAATATTTTTTATATAAATAACAAAAATGTTTTGCTTAGAAAAGAAAGTGCAATATATTTTTTATTTTAAGTTTTGAGGTGCAATACACTCACTTTAACATTTTTCTCTTTTTATTTTTCTAATTCTATTTAAAATAGAGAATATTTTAAGTAGGAGTTTTCTTTTTAGATACTACTACGAGAAAAAGTAATGCAGTTCGTTGCATTGCACCTCAAAAACTTTACTTAAACTGGCAAAACATTTTCGTGTTATATAGTTAAAATATCAAAAATTTGCGAATTAAGAGACTTTATGTTTTATTTTTGAGTTTTTATCTGCTAAATAAGCAAAAAATAACTATCACAACAATTTAACTTACATTTAATTTTTTAAAATAGTCAGACTAATAAATGGAGGAAATATAAAAATATGGAAGACAAAAGAACAACTGAGCGACAAGAGATTAGTGATATATTGTATATTTCCAGCGAAAACGGAATATTTAAGGGAAATTTGATGAATATAAGTTCTTCTGGTATGCGATTTTCACTTGCTCAAAAGTTGAATAAAAAAGAGGTCATAGATATAAATATAAATTATGATCCAGTAAATTTTATTCAAAAAGCATTTATAATATGGTCTAAAAAAAATGAAGAAAAAGATAAATATGAATATGGTGCTGAATTTATAAATATGAATCCTACTCACAAAATGCTTATGGAAGATTATCTAAAACAGATAATTTTAGCAAAAGAAAAAAAAGCAGAATTTAAAAATAATGAAACGGACAATAACATAGATGTCAGGTAAATATACAATTGGAATATCAGACCATTTTGATTCAGCACATTTTTTGAAAAATTACCCTGGAGCTTGCTCAAATCTCCATGGTCATACTTGGAAAGTCGACATTCTTATTTCCTGTAAAGAACTTGATAAAATAGGAATGTCTATTGATTTTAAAATTTTAAAAAAAATACTAAAGAATATTCTCAGCAAATATGATCATCATTTAATAAATGATATAGAACCTTTTAATAATATAAATCCAACAGCCGAAAACCTTTCAAGAGAAATATATATACAATTAAAGTCTCAAATCAAAAAAGAATATCCAAATACAAAATTAGAATCAGTAACAATTTGGGAATCTCCAAAAGCATTTGCAAAATTTGAAGAATAAAGGCAAAAATATGAAAATCAATTTTTTAAAAATATTAAACATTTGCATATTGTCAATATTTCTTTTATGCAGTAGCTGTTCTACTGAAAAAAAAATAAGTATAACAAAAAATATTACTACAGAACAATTTAAAACAACTGCAGAAAAATATGGATTTGAAATAGCAGAAGATAAAACAGAAGGTATAGATGAAAAATATAAAAGAATTATTTTAGCAACTTTAAATGTAAGAGATAACAATCCTGGTTGTAAAATAGCATTTATTATTACAAAAGATAAAATATCTGCCGAAAATATATACTCAAAAACTAAAAATGAAATTATCCTAAAAGTAAAAAAAGATATAAAAAATAAATCAAATTTATATCTAAAAAAAGAAGAAAAAATATTTGCCAATGGAAAAAAATATAAATTGAAAATAGAACCAAACAATATGTTCTTTTATATATACTGCATAGATGACATCATTTTAACATTAAACTTAACAGAATCTATATATGAAAATAAAGTAGACAAAATGTTAGATGAATTAGATATATTAAATATATAGAATATAGAGTGTACACAAATTTCGATAAATACAGAAAAAATTTCACACTCTCAATATTATAAGGGTGTGTTTGATAATTTATATTTATCCAACACACCCTCGTATATATACTCTATCTTATGTCACTTTATTCTAAAAATTTTCTCAATTTATCAATCTTGTGTTCTAATTCTTGTCTTTTGATTTCTGTAGATTGATATTTTTCCTTTATATTTATAAGAGAATCATATAATTTAGAAACCTGCTGATCTTTTTCAAACAATTTAAAATTAAAATCATTTATTTTATTTTGAAGTTCTAAATTATGATTTTGTAATACTTGATAATTTTTCTGCCAATTAATATTAGTTAGTTGCAAACTATCTGATTGTTTTTTCAACAATTCATTTTGTTTAAATAATTCAGCATATTTTTTTTCCAAAATCTCATATTTATCTCTTAAATCATTATAATCATTTTGTAATTGTTTTTGATTATTTTTATTTTTTTGCTTTTCAAGTTTTAAAAAATTAGCTTGTTCTAATTTTTTTTCTTCTTCTTTTCTTCTCGCCTCTTCTTCGGCTTTTCTCCTTAACTCTTCTTCAACTTTTCTTTTAGCTTCTTCTTCGGCTTTCTTCTTAGCTTCTTCTTCGGCTTTTTTCTTTGCCTCTAACTCAGCTTTTTTCTTTGCCTCTAACTCAGCTTTTTTTCTTGTTTCTATTTCAATTTTTTTCCAAGCTTCTTCTATTTCAGCTTTTTTCCTTGCCTCTTCTTCAAGTTTTTTTCTTTCCTCTTCCTTTTCAGCTTTTCTTTTTGCCTCTTCTTCAGCTTTTCTCCAAGCCTCTTTTATCTCAGCTTTTCTACTTGTCTCTCTTTCAACTTTATTTTTTGCCTCTAACTCAGCATTTTTCCAAGCTGCTTCTATTTCAGCTTTTCTTTTTGCTTCTTCTTCAGCTTTTCTTTTTGCTTCTTCTTCAGCTTTTCTTTTTGCTTCTTCTTCAGCTTTTCTTTTTGCTTCTTCTTC
>CADAWZ010000070.1 GCA_902791745.1 uncultured bacterium | reverse complement strand
GGATAAATAAAAGCAAGTGGCAATTTTGAAATTTCAGGTAAATATTTATCTGCATATTTAGCTAATTCTTCTAAAGTATAAATTGGCTTATCTGTTGCCATTGAAAAAATCAAATCGCCAAAAATCATTTCTGCACCAGCAGAAACAAATGCTTCAGCCATTCCGAATCTGTCCATTGCTGATACCATTAAAACATGCTTTTTATCAAGTGGAAATCTTTCATCATTTGCTATTGTCCTTATAACTTCTGCTTCAAGTGAATTTTTTAACCCACTTCCATCGACTGCTGGAGTTTTCTTCAATACATTTAAGAGGTTTAATCCTTCTCTAAGTGCATATTTTCCATGTTTTGAATAGAGATAGACATCAAGACCTCCAAGACCTATAACATCGACATTTCCGTCAAGCTTTTTTAGTAAATCTTTGGCTTTTCTGGTGTCTCCATCAAGACCTATTCTCTCGATTAAAAATTTTTCGCCCAAAAGTTCAACTTCTGCCTTGTGGTCTCTTCGTGAACTTCCAAGACTTACGCTTACTATGTGTTTCACTTTAGCTCTTTCTCCCTTTAATGGCTTTAATTACATTGTCAATCATCTCATCTGTTACAAGTCTTTCAAAACTTCTGAAACCAGCGAGAGTAAATCCCTGTTTTTTGGCTATTTGATAGATTTCCTTTACCTTCTCTATCTGAAGGCCTCTTCCTATGCTATAATTTTCAAATCTACCTTCCATACACAATGCCATTGTTTCTGTCATGCAGGCAAGAGCAATACCAGGAGCAAAACCAAAGTTGTAATCCAAATCAACTCCATTAGGAACCTGCATCAATCCACCTTCTATAACCAATACATCTGGTCTCAATGTTGAAACTTCTCTGCAAACATCATGTGGAAGAGAAACGTCACATATTAAAGCACCTGATTTTATATATTCTGGTTTTATTATATCACCAGAAGAACTTGTCGCAGAAATAACTATATCTGCATCTTTTAATCCTTCTTCAACAGAATTACAAGTTAAAACTTGTTTGCCTGTCTCGGTATGAATTTCATCTGCGATTTTTTCAAGCCTGTGTTGATTTCTTGCTATCAAAACGATTTCTGCAAAATCTTCATTTGCTGCTAATACTTTTGCACATACAGAACCAATTGAACCACTTCCACCAACTACAGCAAGTTTTGCTAATTTTATGTCAATTCCAATTCTTTCTGCAGCTCTTCCTGCTGCATCCATTGCAGCAGCTGCTGTGCAACTATTTCCACTTGTCATTGGAATTTCAGGAACCATATTGGCAATTTCTATTCCACCTTTTCCAATAACAGATGTATAACCACCAAGTCCCAATATTTGAGCTCCATTTTTTATTGCAATTTCCGCTCCATCTTTAAGTCTTGAAAGAACAAAATCTTTTGGCAAATCTATTATCTGATTAGGCAAAAGTGGAATACCTATAAACCAACCTTCTGCTTCCTCTCCATCTGCACATTTCAATCCTGTTATATGTGAGACTTCATGAGAAGGTGTCCATTCCAAAATTTTTTCAACAAGTGGTCTTCTCTTACCCTCTGCCTGAGGAGCAATTCTAACAACATCTCTCATATCGAGAGGATGGACAAAAAATCCAAATTTTCTCATGTCATGTCCTCATTATATATCTTTTTATCTCTTTTTTTGTATCTCTTCTTATGTCTATTGATTTTGGTAAACATATTGTTATTAAGTCATCAGTTACAGCAATTTTCGTAAATATTTTAAAAATAAGATATTTTATTTTGGGGTGCAATACAGCGAACTGAATAGAGCGAAGCGGAGTTGAAGTTAGCGTATTGTACACCAAAATAAATTTGCACTAATTTTGAAAATTGCCGTAAATAATTTAATTAGCAACTTTTGTGCAGTGTCTTTTTTAGGAAATCAATTTTTGTTATTAATTTTGCTGATAGAGGCTGTGAAAAAACTCTAAATGAGCAACTTTTGTGCGGTGTAATACAACGAACGCATCTGTTTTATTTTTTTTGATGTTTTTAATATTCCTAAATGTTATTTAGGAGTATTAAAGAAAAAAAATGAAACTGTCTAAGTGAGTGTATTGCACCCAAAAAGTTGCGAAATCAGATAACAAGGTTTTAAATTTTTTCATACCACTATGAACTAAAAAAATTGATTTCCGTCTGCCCTTTGCTATAAAAAATGCAAAATCATTAAATCTTCTTATCTTTTTCACAAAGTGATTTTAACCCTGCAAGCATCATGTCCGAATTTTCTCTTACTTTAATTATAAGAGTAGGCCCAATCAACTCCTCAAGATGTGGAATTCCAAAATCAAAATCTACTCCCAATGTAACAAGAGTTCCTGAACCATTTTTTTCAAATTTCCAAGTACCCTCAAATTTATCAAGGTCTCCTTCTGTCAACTGATATGTTATGATCAAATTTTCATCGTCAAAATTATCTCTTTCAGTCCAATAAATAGGAGTTCCTTCGATATTAGAAACCCAGTCTGTAAGAGTGGTATGATCGCCTCTTTCAGTAACTGTTACACTTTCTACATCTTCCATATATTTTGGATAGCTTTCCATATCACTTGCAAGTTCATATGCTTTTCTTGGTTCTGAATCTATGAAAATAGATGTTTCTACATAAGGCATTTACTAATTTCTCCTAAATCTTTTTTATTTTGAAAGTGCCTTTTCTGCTTTTGTTACGGCTTCTTCAAATGATTTTAAAACTCTATCAATCTGTTCTTTTTTTATTATCAATGCAGGCTCAAATCTTATAACTTTTTGGTTATTTAATGTATAAACAGCAGTGATTTTTGCCTTAGCCATTTCATATATTATATATCCACCATATTTTTCTTCTACTGTCTCAACTCCAATCATGAGACCTATTCCTCTTACATCGGCAATTACTTTTTCATGGCGTGATTTTATTTCTTTAAGTCCACTTATAAAATATTTTCCCAACTCATTGGCATTTTCAATAAGGTTTTCTTTTTCCAAAACTTCTAATGTTGCCAATCCAGCTCTACATGCAAGCTGATTTCCACCAAATGTTGATGTGTGGATGGTTGGATTTTTAAAAAACGGTTGCCAAACTTCCTTTGTAGCAACTATTGCACCAATTGGAGCAATACCACCGCCAAGACCTTTTGCAAGAAGTACCATATCTGGCTTTATTCCACAGTGGTCTAATGCGAGGAATTTTCCTGTTCTTCCCATCCCGCTTTGAATTTCATCTGCTACAAAAAGTATTCCCTTATCAGAACAAATCTTTTTTACTTTTATAAAAAAGTCTTCATCAGGAACATTTATTCCACCTTCACCTTGAATTGGCTCACATATAAAAGCAGCAGTGTGTTCATCTATCGTTTTTTCAAGTGCTTCTGCATCATTATATGGAATTTGGATAGTTCCTGGTAGAAGTGGATCACAGCCCTTTTTATACATTTCTCTTCCAGATACAGAAAGAGAACCCATTGTTTTTCCGTGAAAGGCATTTTTTGTAGAAATGATAGTTGTTTTGCCTGTTGCAAGTCTTGCAATTTTTATAGCACCTTCTACAGCTTCTGTTCCACTATTGCAGAAGAAACAATATTGAAGGTCTCCACCACATTTATTTGCAAGTTTTTCTGCAAGTTCTGCCTGAACAGGATTGAAAAATACATGGGAAAGCATAGGCATTTTGTCTATTTGGTCTTTCACAGCACTAACAACTTCAGGATGTCTGTGCCCTAAAATAAAAACGCCATATCCTCCTGAACAATCAAGGTATTCATTCCCCTTCTCATCATATATATATACTCCATTGGCAGAAACTTCTTCAGCATAGAATCCACTAAATTTTAGAAGTCTTGTCATTGAAGGTGATATGTGTTCTTTATATCTTGTTTCTGTTAAACTTAAATTGCTCATATATAAAGCCTCTATTTTTTACACAAAAAAAATAAACTTATTAACTAAGTTAACTGTTAATTTTCTCTATAAATATTTATTATTCCTTTTGTTTTAAATTTGATCAAAATATTTAAAAAAAATAAAGAAAAACTATTGACAATATTTATTTTTTTAATTATAATAATGTCTGTTGAATTGAGGCGTGGCCAAGCGGTAAGGCATCGGACTTTGGATCCGATATCGCAGGTTCGAATCCTGCCGCCTCAGTTTTTTTTTGGTAAGTGTTGGTCATATTTGAATCAGCACTTATTTTTTTAAAAAGAATATAAAGATTGTTAGTAAAATCTAATAAAGAAGGAAGTAATATGTTCAAAATAATAAAGAAAAAAATTCTTTCAAAAGAAGTTTTTCTATTTGAAATAGAAGCAGTACAAATTGCAAAAAAAGCATGTGCTGGTCAATTTGTAATTGTAAACATAGACGAATTTGGAGAGAGAATTCCACTTACAATAGCAGATTTTGACAGAGAAAGAGGAAGTATAACTATAATTTTTCAAGCAATAGGAGCTTCTACAAAATTACTTTCTGAAAAAAATGAAGGAGAATATATAAGAGATTTTGTTGGTCCACTGGGGAAAAAATCAGAAATATCTAAACATGAAGGAACTATTGTTTGTATTGGTGGTGGAATTGGAATAGCTCCTATTTATCCAATTGCAAGAAGCATGAAAGAAGCTAAAAATAAAGTAATTTCAATAATAGGAGCAAGAAATTCAGGTCTTTTAATTCTTGAAGATGAATTGAAAAAAATAAGTGATGAAGTAATAATAGCAACAGATGATGGTTCAAAAGGTATTAAAGGATTTGTTACAGATGGACTACAATCTTTAATAGACAAAGGTGAAAAAATTGCACAAGTAACAGCTATTGGACCAGTTATAATGATGAAAACAGTTGCAGAATTGACAAAAAAATATGAAATCAAAACAATTGTTAGTTTAAATCCAATCATGATTGATGGGACTGGAATGTGTGGAGGCTGTAGAGTTCAAATTGGGAATGAAACAAAATTTGCATGCATAGATGGACCAGAATTTGATGGTCATTTAGTAGATTTTGATTCACTTATGTTGAGACAGAAAATGTACAAAAAAGAAGAAAAAGAAGCCAAAGATCATATTTGCAATTTATATAATTTTAAATAATAAAAAAGCGGTGAAAACAAATTCACCGCTTTTTTATTTATTTTTCTTTTTTCTTCTCTTCAGATGATATTGGCAATATTGACTTTTCTCCTGGATTAAATCCAGCTTTTAAACATGAAAGACCATCTAAAAAATTTTCTTTTTGTTCTTCAGATACAAAAAATTTCAATGGAACTATATGAGCTCCCCTGCCTTCTATTCCTTTTATATATAGATAATTTTCGTCTGTTCTAAAATCTTCCAATTCCGATGGTTTTATATCTAAATCACCATAAATGCTTTGAATTTCAAGGCAATTCTTCTTTAAAATATATTGCTTTGTTCCTTCAATTTGAAGCTCTTTTGGAGTTTTATTCATGATTGATTTGTCATTAAAGCCTTTCATAATTTTATGAAACAAAACAGGAAGAACATTTAAAAGAGCAATCGCTAAAACAAACAAAACCATGTATATATACATAGAACTATTTTTAGATAGATCATTAAAATTGAATAAAAAAAGAATTGCAAAAAATAAAACTACAAAAATACCAAGTTTTTTGAAATTTTCAATAACAGAAGATGTATCAAGGCTGACAATATATCTATATAAAGCAACCATATCTTCATTTTTTAATTCTACTACAACTTTATTTTCCATATGTTTATAATATTATTCAGGTAATTCTTTCTTTATTATATAATATACCATCTTACCACCACTTGGAGCTTTTCCTAACCTTGCAAATTTTGCATCACATATCTGTTCAGCAACCATCATGTTTCCATTCTGTTGGCTATATTTAATTATTACTTTTGGTAAATTTTCTGGTTTAATCCAATATGGATAGAATTCTGTTGCACCTGTTGCAACAATTTCAATACTATTTCCTGCTTCTGTTGTGATTATATAATTTGGACCGTCCATTTCAACTTCTCCAACAATTATATAAGCTCTTTTTCCTGCTGGATATGCTTCTTTGTCACATACTCTTTTCATTACACAATAACAATTTGCACAACATCTACATTTACCTTGGCAAGTGCATTGATATTCACATTTGCACTTTTTACAACATTTACATTCTCCTAAGCACATACATTTATCAGCACAATTACATCTGTAACAACAGTTGCATTTTCCACCACATTTGCAAGATCTCACACATTTACATTTATCACAGCAACCACATACAGATTTAAAAACTGTTGAATCAGCAAAAACAGGTGCTATCAAAGAAAATGTTAAAAAAGCAACCAATAAAGACAAAAATTTTAAATTAATTTTCATTTTTCCTCCTTATTTATATTTTAGCGTTTGACAAGAAACGCTTTTATAAAACCATCAATTTCACCATTCATAACAGCTTGAATATTACCAGTTTCAAATCCTGTTAAATGGTCTTTTACAAGAGAATAAGGATGAAAAACATAAGACCTCAACTGACTACCCCAGCCTATGTCTTTGTGTTCTCCTCTTAGCTCACTTAATTTTTTTTCTTTCTCTATTCTCTCCTTTTCAAAGAGCCGTGATTTTAAAATTTTCATTGCTGTCAATTTATTTGAATGTTGAGAACGTTCATTTTGACACTGAACAATTATACCACTTGGAATATGTATTATTCTTACAGCTGAATCTGTTTTATTGACATGCTGACCACCAGCTCCTGAACTTCTATATGTTTCAATTTTCAAATCTTTAGGATCTATCTCAATATCAATTTCATCATCATATTGTGGAATAATTTCAATCTGTGCAAAAGAAGTATGGCGACGATGTGCTGAATCAAAAGGTGAAAGTCTAACAAGTCTATGTATTCCATTTTCACCTTTTAAATATCCATAGGCACTATTTCCATTGACCATGACCGTACAAGACTTAATACCAGCCTCTTCACCATAGGAAACATCAACAGTCTCTGTTTTAAAAGATGATTTTTGACACCATCTCATATACATTCTCAAGAGCATTTCTGCCCAATCTTGAGCATCTGTTCCACCAGCTCCTGAATGAACAGAAAGTATTGCACCACCTTTATCATAAGGACCAGATAAAAGAGCCTCAGTTTCTGTTTTTTCAAGAAAAGATATAATCTTTTCATATTCATCATTTAATTCTTTTCCTGCTGATTCCTCTCCCTCTTCCGCCATTTCTGAATATAACAAAATATCTTCAAGTCCTCTATCAAGTTCTTGACAAGTATTTATAATAGCTCTACATTCAGATTGTCTTGCAAAAAGAGGTTGTGCCTTATTTTGATCATTCCAAATATCTGGTTCATTTATTTTTTCTTCTATTTCTTTCAATTCATTGAGAACTTTAGGAAGGTCAAAGATACTCCTTTATTTTTGTTATTCTACTTTTCAAATCATCTATATCTATATTTTGATCCGCCATAATTCCCCCTTTTCTGTCAAGAAATAATCGAGTCTTTGTGAACTATCAATTAGCCAATTTTGTGACGGTATAAGTCAATGAACGGAATCATAAGCAAAGCAAATGCCCGAAGTGAATGACTTGTACCTCAAAAATTGGCGTAATCATAATACTTCAAATTTAATAATACCAAAGCAAATTTGTACTAATTTTGAAAACTTCTGTAATTCAAACTCAACTATAAGCAACTTTTGTGCGGTGCAATACAGCGAGCTGAATAGAGCAAAGTGGAGTTGAAGTTAGCGTATTGCACCCGAAAAGTTGCATAGCAGAACACTATTTTGCACCGCAACAATTTTTATATTTCTTTCCACTTCCACAAGGACAGAGATCATTTCTCCCTACTTTTGTTCCATTTCTACGATACGGCTGTGCAGGAGTTGCATCTCCTTCTTTATTTGTATGCATATTTCTTCTTTGCTGTTTCTGTTGTGGAACTTCATCACTTGAACGGAATTTTATTCTAAATAAAAATTTGATAGTATCTTCACAAATTCTGAATTGAAGTTCTTTAAATGCTTCATAAGCCTCATTTACATATTCAATTCGAGGATCTTTTTGACCATAGGCTCTGAGATGTATGCCATCTCTCAAAATATCCATTGAATATAGATGGTCTATCCATTTTTCATCAAGAATTCTGAGAAGAGCAAATCTTTCAAGTTCTCTCATCAATCCTTCGCCAATATCAGATTCCTTTTTCTCATATATGGCAACTGCCTTTTGTGAAACAAATTCTGTCAATTTGTCAACAGCTGTAATTTCTTTAAGTTCTTCCAATTTTAAAGGATTATCGCCCTCAAATGGGAATTTTTCGGCAAATTCAGGTATAATTCCATCATAATCCCAAGTTTTACTATGTGTTTCAGGAGAAGCATGGGAATCCACAATAGAAGATGCAATAGTCTCAATCATTGAAACAACAGATTCTTTTAAATTTTCACCCTTCAAAATCTGATCTCTATCTGCATAAATTTCAGTACGCTGTTTGTTCATGGTATCATCATACTCAAGAACCGATTTACGCATATCAAAATATCTCATTTCAACTTTCTTTTGAGCATTTTCAATTGCTTTTGTAACAAATCCATGTTCTATTACATCATCATCACTAAAATCAAGATTAAATTTATCCATAAAGGCAGATATACTGTCTGCTCCAAACAATCTCATCAATTCGTCTTCAAATGAAACAAAGAACTTTGTTGCACCAGGGTCTCCCTGTCTTCCACTTCTACCTCTTAACTGATTATCAATACGCCTTGATTCGTGTCTCTCTGTTCCTATGATGTATAAACCACCGAGTTTTTTCACTTCATCTTGAGCCTCTGGAGAATCAGGTGGATTACCGCCGAGAAGAATATCAACACCTCTACCAGCCATGTTTGTTGCAATTGTAACAGCTCCTTTTCTTCCTGCCTGTGCTATGATAGAAGCTTCTTTTTCATGATATTTAGCATTGAGAACTTGATGTGGAATTCCTTCTGATTTCAACATTTTGCTTAAAACTTCAGATTTTTCAATAGACCTTGTACCTACAAGAACAGGTTGTCCTTTTTCGTGAAGCTCTTTTATCAGATTTATAACAGCTTTAAATTTACCTTTTTCTGTTTTATATACAGCATCTGGATAATCTTTTCTTATATTCTCTTTGTTTGTTGGAATGACAACAACATCTAAATTATAGATTTCTCTAAATTCTCTTTCCTCTGTTTTAGCTGTACCTGTCATACCACAAAGTTTTTTATAAAGTCTAAAATAATTTTGGAATGTGATTGAAGCAAGTGTCTGATCTTCTGATCTTACTTTCATCCCTTCTTTTGCTTCTATAGCTTGATGAAGACCATCAGAATATCTTCTTCCAAACATTAGACGTCCCGTATTTTCATCAACGATAATTACTTCACCGTCTTTTACAACATAATCAACATCTTTTTTATAAAGTTCTTTAGCCCTCAAAGCCTGATTTACATGATGGGATAGTTCCATATTTTCATTATCATAAAGATTCTCTATATGGAGTGCTTCTTCTATTTTAACGACACCTTCATCAGTAAGTGGAGCAGTTTTAGCTTTTTCATCAACTGTGTAATCAACATCTTTTACAAGGGTTTTGACAAGCCTAAAAAATTTGACATATAATTCTGTACTTTCTGAACCACGTCCTGAAATAATTAGAGGAGTTCTTGCTTCATCAATCAAAATTGAATCGACTTCATCAACTATTGCATAAAAACGATCCCTTTGAACTCTTTCTCCCAATTCCATAACCATGTTGTCTCTGAGATAATCAAAACCAAATTCATTGTTTGTTCCATAAGTTATATCTGCATCATAAGCTTCTTTTCTTGAAACAGGTCTCATATGCTCAACAGTTGCATTTTTATCAACATAATCAGGATCATAAATAAATGCCTCTTCATGTTGAATACTTGCAACAGATAAACCTAAATAATGATATATAGCCCCCATCCAAGAACTATCTCTTTTTGCCAAATAATCATTGACAGTAACAACATGCACTCCTTTTCCACATAGTGCATTTAATGCTACAGGAAGAGTCGCAACAAGAGTTTTACCTTCTCCTGTTTTCATTTCAGAGATTCTACCTTGGTTTAGAACCATTCCACCTATCAATTGAACATCAAAATGTCTCAATCCAATAGTTCTTACAGAAGCCTCACGAACAAGAGAAAAAACTTCATTTAAAAATGGATCTGTATTGTCATTTCCTTTTTTTATTAGTTCTTCTTTTATAGCTTTTATTCTGTCTTTTATGTCTCTTTCAGACATGTTTTTTACTTTTGATTCAAGAGCATTTATAGATTCAACTCTTTTTCTATATTTTTTTAATTCTCTTTCATTACCATCAACAAGTTCATTAAACCATTTTACAAAGCCATTCATATTTAAAAATATCCCTCCAAAGGATAATTAGATTAAACAAATTATATTTAAAAAGCTGTCCTCGAAACTATCTCCGACGACAGCTTTTTTTACTTCAATAAATATTAAATAAAATCCTTCATGAAATAATCTATCTAACTCCGCCAGGTCTTACAGCAAGTCCAAATGGCTTACTTGTAGTAGATCTCGTAGTTGTTTGAATTACAGAATTTGACTCAGCATTTATAATACTTATATCATTTTCCGTATTATTAGATACAAAAACTCTTGTTCCATCTGCACTTACTCCAACTCCCATTGGTCCTTTTCCAGTAGGAACAGTTGCTATTGTTGAACAAGTTTTCCCATCTAATACAGAAAGATAGTGAGAGCCAAAATTTGTTACATAAATTCTATCACCTGTTGGGCTTGTTGCAACCTTAGTTGGTTGTGTACCAACTCTTACTGTTCCCATAAGTGCCAATCTCATTGCATCCAATACAGACATTGTACCACTGTTTCTATTTGCAACAAATAAATATTTTCATTAGTTGCCATAGCTAAATAAATATAATCAGTGCCAACAGCTATAGCTCTTGGCTGAGCTCCAGAACCTATCCTTCCAGAATCTGTTATAGGATAAAAGCCTATTGCTGAATTTGTCCTTGGATTTATTGCTAAAAAACCAGGACGACTACCAGATACAGAAGCATACACATTTCCATCAGGAGCTCTTGTTATATCTGTTACAATGCCTCCAGAAGGAATAGTTCCTACCATTCTATTAGAGTTTGCATCTAAAACATGAATATACTGTGTATCTGTGGAAATAAAAACTTTACTTCCTGTATTATCGAAACAAACCCAATAAGGCTTAGTATTCATTTCCACAAATTTTGTATTTTTAGGAGCATAAGGATCCATTACAGCAACTGTATTAGGTTTTTCAGATATTGGAGTATAATAATCTCCTCTTGATTGAGGATTCATGACATCATTATGTTTTGTTGGAGTTGGCATACCAGGCAATGAATTTATATCAGCACCTGCTGCAATAGCTGCCTTAAATTGCATAGAAGTCATATTAGAACCAACAGATGGAAATTTTGAATTTCCAGACGAAGCAGGAGAACCTGGAGCGGTTATTGCAGAAAATGCGACATATAGAGCATCTGGAATATAATCACTTCCTGATTGTTGTAAAGTTGGATCAGTTTCAGTGATCTGTGCATTCCTTTTTTTGGTCAAAATAAAAATTAAATTAACAGTAGCATTTTCAGTAATAGTAATTCTTTTTGTCTCAAGATAATAACCATCTTTATATGCACCAACATTATATACTCCAGATGGAATATTTTGATCTATTACGAAAACTCCATTTTTATCAGTTCGAGTTGAATAATTAGTTCCTTCTATTGTAACAATAGCTCCACCAACTGCATTACTCGATGCATTATACGATTTTTTAGCAGAAGATACAGATTCTATTACTTTTCCACTTATAGGAACTGCAAATGCCGATGAATAAAAAGAAACAAAACAAAAAATAAATATTAAGAAAACTTTAAATATCTTTCTTTTCATAAATCCTCCTTTACAAAATACTTAAATTAAAATATTTTTTTGCAAGTACAACAGCAGCAAAATCGTCATAAGGTACAGGTGGAATTTGCAATCCAAGAGGTATTATTTTAAAAATTCCCTTTGGTGGATATTCCTTAAAATATAATTTTCTTGCAACTTCAGTAGAATATTTTTCATCAATAACCTCTATTGGAATATTAGGCAAGGAATTAATTATCATTTTTTTTACAGTCTTTGAGAAAGTACCAGAACCTATTAAAAATTTGTTTGCAGAATATTCATTAATAAATTCAGACAAAATTTCAACAATATTAGTTGTTGAAACAACTTCTCTTTTTAAAACCTCTCCAGAAGAATTAACAACAGCAATTCCACATTTTGACTTACCAGGGTCTATAGAAATAATCACTGACAATTTTAATTCTCCTTTCGCTTTTCTTTTTTTATATAATAGATGAAAAAATAATATAAAATATTTCAAAAACTATATTAAGAACGCCTTGCATGTATGAATAAAATTATACCTATAATTCCAAATACTATATTTGGAATCCATGATCCTAAAATTCCAGAAACTGTTCCACTTATCCCCAATGCTCTTCCCAATGTCATCAATATATAATAAAAAAGTATAAATACTAAAGACAATCCTAAACCTATTGAAGTATTGGCTCTCTGTGGTCTAAGCCCTAAAGGAATGCCAAATAAACCAAAAATAAAGCAAGAAAAAGGCAATGCCACCCTTTGATGAAAAACAACATCTAACTTTCTATAAAGTTTTGTATATTCTGCTACAATATCTGGGTCTGAAGCGGTCATGGCCACTTCTTTCATCATTGCAATTCTCTTTTTTAAAGCCTCATTTGAAAGTTCACTGTGTTTTCTCTCTCTTTTTGAAAGTTGAGTTGGACTTTCAGCAACTGGTAAAACTCCCATTGTCGATTTAGATTCATATTTTATCCCTTGTTCAGCATCAAAATCATATGTTCTTGGAGAATATAAATACCAAAGATTATTTTGCCAAATAGCCTTTGATGCATATACTTCTCTTGTTCTATGGGATTTATTAAAATAAAATATACAAACTCCTCTTAA
Source organism: uncultured bacterium (assembly GCA_902791745.1). Lineage (GTDB taxonomy): Bacteria > Vulcanimicrobiota > CADAWZ01 > CADAWZ01 > CADAWZ01 > CADAWZ01. The sequence continues at coordinate 2,003 of CADAWZ010000070.1, read as the reverse complement.
AACTCCTTGTTCTTCATCAAGACTTTTAGCAAAAATTCTCCTTTCTGTCCCATCTTTTTCAACATTTGAAAAAACAAGATTTTGTTTTTCTTCAAGACTATCTTTCACGAGTTGTTGCATAACTATATTTGTAGCCGTATAATTAGCATCTGGAACTATATACATCGACATAAAATATGAAACAATAGAAACACAAAAAGTAAAAATGAGACCAGGAATACCTATTCTAAAAAAACTTATGCCTCCTGCTTTCATTGCAATTATTTCGCTTTCTCCTGAAAGCCTGCCAAATGCCATAAGTGTACACAACAAAATAGCCATTGGAAATGTATATACAAAAACCTGTGGCAAACTTGATAATATGTATCTAAAAAGAAGTTCTGCTCCACCTTTTGTTCCCAAAGCTACCATATTTGAGATAAGTTCATTTGAACTTGCAGACATAAAAAGAATACTAAAAGCAGCAACTCCATATATAAAAGGGAAAAAGAGTTCTGACAAAACATACTTATCCAAAATTTTCATAAAAAAACTCCTCTTATATCAGCGTGCAAATGGATTATCATGAAATCCTGAACCCAAGTAATATTTGATAGCAATAGGATTATTTGCAACTTCTTGAGAAGTACCTGAAATTAAAATTTTTCCTTCTCTCATGATATAAGCTCTATCTGTAATTGCAAGAGTTTCTCTTACACTGTGATCTGTTATTAAAATACCAATATTTTTTTTGTGTTTTAATTTTTTTATAATCTCTTGTATTTCGGCAACTGCAATAGGATCTACTCCAGTAAAAGGTTCATCAAGAAGAATAAAATGTGGCTCAGTTGCTATAGCCCTTGCTATTTCAACACGCCTTCTTTCACCACCTGAAAGAGTATAAGCAAATTGTTTACAAACTTTAGTCAAACTAAAATCTTCAAGAAGTGCTGGAAGCCTTTCTTTCTGCTCTTTCTCTTTTATTCCCCTCATTTGCCAAATCAATTTTATATTTTCTTCGACTGTCAATTTTCTAAAAACTGAATTTTCTTGTGCTAAATACCCAATACCAATCCTCGCCCTTAAATGCATAGGTTTACGAGTAATGTCTTTTCCATCTAAAAGTATCTTACCTTTTTCAGGGCGTATAAGCCCTACAGCCATATAGAAAGAAGTTGTTTTTCCTGCACCATTAGGACCTAAAAGTCCAACTATTTCGCCTTTTGTTACATTAAGACTAACACAGTCAACGACTTTTCTTCCTTTGTAACTTTTGACAATGTCACAAATTTCAAATTTCAAAACAACCTCCTACTATAAAAACCTACTTTTTAGAAAGGGATTTCTTTAAATCAGAATTAGAAGCATATGCTCCAGAAACATTTCCAATCAATTCGACATCTTTTGTTTCAGGATCTCCTATCATTTTATCTCCTGTTAAAATATAATCTCCTCTAAAAAGTTTTACTCCATTATTTCCATATATTTTTTTATTCTTTCCATCCCAATTTAATTTTTGAGAAATCATTATATCACCTGATCTGACAAGCAATCCTCGCGATTCTTTATTAAAAAAAACATTTTCATTTTTCATATCTATATCAGCTTCAGGAGATTCAAAAATTACATAGATATTTCCTGATTTATCATAAAATCTACATAAAACATCTGTTGCATGGCTTTTTTCTTCATTATTTTCTAAAGAAATCTTACTTGCTTCTATCTCCCAATATTTTATACCATCTTTTTTTGATGTTATTATAGTATCTGTAACTTCTGGTTGCATTACAATAGGCAAATCAGGAACATTTTTATTCTTATCATTAGCTGAATCAGAATCCAAAAAACCCTTATATGTAAAAACTAAAACAATAACTGCTATAACAGCAAGAGCAGGAAGAAATGAAAGAATTTTTTGGAAAAAAGCCATAAAAAACCTCTTCAAAATTTTTGTTAATTATATCATTATATAACAAAATGTAATATAAATCAATTCTAAAAAAATCTTTTTTAGAAATTTTTAT
>CADAWZ010000069.1 GCA_902791745.1 uncultured bacterium | reverse complement strand
AACATGACCACCAGAAATAAGACCTATGATAAATTTTTCTATTATTTCAGATTGACCAACTATGACTTTGGATGCTTCTGTTTGAATTTGTTTTACAACGGTATATTCTTTTTCAACAAGCTTTCCTATTTCTTTTAAATCATTACTTTCCATATAAAAATTACTCCGATTTAAAAATTCGTTTTTCTTAGTATTATATTATATAATATAATTAGAATTATTTCAAGATTTTTTTTAGAACACTTGAGGTGATTTTACCGAAAAGCACCGTAATATCCTCTAAATTATGGGATTATATCAAAGATATAAAAGTAATAAGTCATAAAAGGTTTTTCACTTATGATTTATTTAGATTTAGTCAAGGATTTATAAAAAATACTAAGAATATACTAACTAAGATATACTAACTAAAATTAAAGGATTAGAAGGAGTAAAATATGAATAAGAAGTTATTTGTAATTTTTTTTATGGTTTGTTTTTGCGTTGTGATTTTTTCAACATTTGCTTTTGCAAAAGAAAGAAGCTGTCCACTCGGAGTTAAAGTTGATATTCCAAATGAATATCAACTTGATGAAGAGGATGAGGATAGTATATTTTTTACTTCTGAATCGAGTATGTCTATGATAATGATTGGGGTTGTTAAATTAGAAGCAGGACAAAAACTTGATAAAGAGATGAAAAAAGAATTGCTTGATACAATTTGTAATGATAAAGATATTGATATTGAATATGAAAATAACGAAAAGATTGGCAATAAACAAGTTTATGTAATGACAGGAATTTTGTCTATAGACGACGAGACAATGAAAGCTTATATCTATGCATTTCAACTTAAAAATAAAGTAGTTTTTTCTCTTTGTGTGTGCCCTCTTGAAGATACTAAAAGAGAAAAAATATTTGATAAAATGATAGAAAGTATATATTAAAGTATATATTAATTTTAGAATATAGAAAAGTAGAAGCTCTGCAGGAAATGCAGGGCTTTTTTGTTAATTATTAAATATGTAAAATATTTAATAGGATTTTGCTACTTTAAACAAGAATTAATTAAATTAAGAAAAAAATAAGAGCCTTAAAATAATGAAATATATAATTTCTTTTTTGATTTTATTTACAATTTTTTTTGGCAATATTACATTTGCTTGGGCGGATTATGAATACAATATAAAAAATGGTTATTGTATATCTATTCCTGATGAATTTCAATCTGAAAATAAGAAAAATGATGAGGCATATTTTTCAAATTCAGATACAGAATCAGATATAGATGTCTTATTTCTTGATATTCCTAAAGATGAAAAAGGCAATATTGAGGAAATGAAGAAAATGGTCTTGGGAGACATGTCAAAATTTATTCCAGATTATAAGCAAGTAGATGAAGAAAAAATAACAACTGAATTTATAAATGGATTTTTGACAAAAGCTGTTTCTGTAGGTGAAAATTTGAAAGAAATGAGAGTTGAGACTTCTGTATGTATTTCATCAGATGGAAAGCATTATCTTGTAATAAATACTATCTATCCAAAATTATATGAAGAGAAATATTCAAATTTGTCTGAAAATATATTAAAAAGTTTTAGAAAACAAACAAATGAAGATAATAAAATCATTGAAGAAAATAGTATAAAAGGGGAAATTTAAATGGAAAATCAAGATTTTAACGATACATTAAAAAATGTAGTAGAAGATGGTCTTGTTGTATGTCTTACATCTTATGAAAATATAAGTACAAATTTATATCTTCTCCTTCAACATTTGAGATGTCTTGTTGAAGATACAAGAGATCTCAAAGAATATGATAATTTAAATTCTGCTTTATACTCATTTTATTCATCAATAAGTGCTGCAAGAAAATATTTAGTCGAAGTTGATAAACCCGTTAGAGATATAGCTAAATGGATAGAAGAACATAACCCTGAAGAAGATGAAGATGATGAGGAAGATGATTGATGTATCCCCCTTCAATAAATAAAATAATGGCAATTTGTGGAAAAGATGAAGATGATAAAATATCTCTATTAATTTCAAAAATTGCCTGTCAATATATGAGAAATTCATATATAAGAAACCAAGATTTATATTCATATTCAAATGATGATGTAAGGGATGCTTTTAAAAAGGCTTCCCTTGAATTTTTTGAGGGATATCCTAAAAAAGCAATAAATGCAACTGGTATAATATTACATTCTAACTTAGGACGTTCTCCTATATCTAAAAGAGTATTAGAAGCAATATATAAAGTTTCTAATTATTCACCACTTGCACAAAGTACGGAAACTGGAATTAGAATTGATAGAGATAGATTTGTCTGCAAATTGATATGTTGTTTAACAGGAGCAGAAAATGCTACAATAGTCAACAACAATACAGCTGGATTTGCACTTATAATCAATACATTTTCTAAAAATAAAAAAACGATTGTTTCAAGAGGGGAATTAGTTAAAATTGGTGGTTCGTTTAGTTTGCCTGAAATACTTGAATCATCAGGTGGAATTTTAAAAGAAGTTGGATGTACAAACAAAACAGATATAAGAGATTATGAAAAAGCAACAGATGAAAATACTGCACTTTATTTGAAGGTTTCAACTTCAAATTTTACAATAAAAGGATTTCATGAAGAAGTAACAACATTTGAGCTATCAAAATTGGCCAAAGAAAAAAATATAATGTTTGCTTATGATTTGGGTTCAGCTTCATTTGCAGATATGAGTAAATTTGGATTTTTAAACTACAAAGATCCGGTAAGAATATTAAAAGATGGAGTCGATATCGTTTTTTTTAGTGCAGATAAAATTTTAGGTGGCCCACAGGCTGGAATCATAATTGGCAAAGATCAGTATATAAAAGAAATAAAGGCAAATCCTCTATTTAGAGCAGTAAGAGTTGATAAAATCACAATATCAGCTTTGAGTGAAACAATTCTTACTTATTTTGATGAAAAAAGACTTTTGGAAATTCCTTTTATAAAAATGATAAGCTATAATATTGATTATTTAAAGAAGAAAGCAGAAAAATTTTATGGCTTAATTAAATTGATTGGAATAAAAGAAAATTTTAATATAACAAAAACTCATGCTTATGCTGGTTGTGGAAGTATGCCAAATGAAAAGATAGATTCTATATCAGTATCATTTGAAACTGGCAAAAAATCCACAGAATTTGCAAATTTTATGCGTAAAGAAGAAATACCTATATTTGTGCGAATCAAAGATAATATTGCTTATTTTGATATGAGAACAATAGAAGAAGAAGATTTTGAAATAATTGCAAATTCTATAAAAAAATGGTTTTGGAGTACAACTCACAAAGGAGAATGTAACATTGATTGACTTAATTAAAAATTATTCGTCTATGGTAAGGCGAACAAAAGTAAGTGCAATAAGGGAGCTACTAAAGTATAAAGATATGCCAGGACTCATATCATTTGCTGGTGGCTTCCCCTCATCCGATCTATTTCCTTCAGAGCAGATAAAGGAAATAGGTATTAAAGTAATGACCGATATGCCAGAAACAATGCTACAATATGCAGGTACTGGTGGATATATGCCTTTAAAGGAAGAAATAATAAAATTTATGGCTCGTCATGGTTCAAAATTAGAGCCTGAAAATATTCTTATAACAACAGGTGGACAACAGGGAATAGACCTTCCAATAAAAATTTTTGTCGATGTCAATGATCCTGTATTTGTTGAAATTCCAAGCTATGTTGGAGCACTGAATTCTTTAGCTTCAACAGGTGCAAAGTTTGTTGGAATTCCAATGGATGAAGATGGAATAATGACAGATAAATTAGAAGAAGAAATAAAAAGACTTATTTCTATTGGTGAACATTATAAACTTTTATATACAGTTCCAGATTATCAAAATCCATCAGGTGTTTCTATATCTTTGGAAAGAAGAAAAAAACTTGTTGAACTTTCAGAAAAATACAATTTTATAATATTAGAAGATTGTCCATATACCTATTTAAGATATGACGGAGAGGAAAAACCTTCACTTTTCAAAATGTCGAGTAACGGAAATATACTTGGACTTTATTCTTTCTCAAAAATACTTTCTCCTGGCTTAAGACTTGGTTGGGTTTGTGGTCATAAGGATATAATTAGAAAACTTGAAATATTAAAGCAATCTGTAGATGTATGTTGCTCAACATTGGTTCAGGGAATAGTTGCCGAATATATGAAGATGAATCTCCTTGAGTCACATATTAGTGATGTTGTAAAAGAATATAAAACAAAAAAAGATTTAATGTTAAAAATGTTGGAAGAAAACATGCCGAAAGGTGTAACTTGGACAAAACCCAATGGAGGTCTATTCCTTTGGATTACTCTACCTGAATATATAGATTCAGAGTCAATGCTAAAAAAATCAATAGAACACAAAGTAACTTATGTTCCTGGTTATGCTTTTCACCATAATTCAGAAATGAGAAATTGTTTGAGAGTAAATTTCTCATATCCTACACTTGAACAGATTGAAAGAGGAGTAAAATCACTTGCAGAAGTGATTAAAGAAGAAATACATTAAATTAAAATATAAATCTTGTGTAAAAGTGTTTTTAATTATGAAAAAAATCACTTTTTACACAGGATTTTTTTTTGTCATATTGAATTTTTTAAAACTATTGCCTTTTTTAAAAATAATCTTTCGTTAGCCTCCTCTTTTAGGAGTGTTTTGAAATTATTGAAATATAAGGAGCTGATTTTGTTATGAGTTCTACTGAAATATCTATTGAGAAGATAGATTCTATAATAGACAGCATCGGAACAGAACAGACATATTTGATTCCGGTTCTTCAGCGTGTACAGGAAGAATATAATTATCTTCCAAAAGACGCTCTTGTTAGAATAGGTGTTAAAATGGGAATTTCTCCAGCAACTGTTTATGGTGTTGCAACATTCTATAGTTTATTTAGCTTAGATCCAAAAGGGAAATACCAAATTAAATGTTGTGATGGTACAGCATGCCATGTTCGTGGTTCTATGCCTGTATTGAATGCTTTAAAAGCAAAATTGAAATTGGAAGATGGACAGAAAAATTCTGCAGATGGTCTATTTTCTATCGAAACAGTCAGCTGTTTAGGAGCATGTGGACTTGCACCTGTTATTGTGATAAATGATAAAGTATATCCAAAAATGACTCCTGATGCTGTTAAAATAGCCATTGATGAGATAATAAAAAGAGAGAAAGGGGAATAATCGGCAATGCAATCAAATGAATTGACAATAAAAGCAAAACAGATTGAGGCTGCTGAAAATGTTAAAAAACAGGGGACAAGAGTTCTCGTCTGTGCTGGAACTGGTTGTGTAGCAAATGGCTCTCTTGAAGTAATAAAAAGATTGAGAGAAGCTGGTGTTGATGTACAGACAATCCAATCTCAAAAGATGACAGTTGTACCTACTGGCTGTCATGGCTTCTGTGAACAGGGAGCTTTGATGATTATTCCTGATCTTCATATAACTTATGTAAGAGTGAAAAAAGAAGATGTAGATGAAATCATTGAAAGCATAAAAACAGGTGTTCCTGTTGAAAGATTACTCTATACAGATCCAAAAACACATGAAAAAATTAAAAAGAATGATGATATTGCTTTCTATGCAAAACAACACAGAACATCACTTTCAAATTGTGGACATATAAATCCAGAAGATATAAATGATGCTATAGCAATAAGAGCATATGAAGCTCTTGAAAATTGTATCAGAAATATGACACAAGATGAAGTCATTAAAATTGTTCTCGATTCTGGTTTGAGAGGCAGAGGTGGAGCTGGATTCCCAACAGGTCGTAAGTGGATGTTCACAAAAATGGCTCAATCAGAGAAAAAGTATGTAGTCTGTAATGGTGATGAAGGTGATCCTGGTGCATTCATGGACAGAAGTGTCATGGAAGGCGATCCACACAGACTTTTAGAGGGCATGGCTATTGCTGGATATGCTGTAGGAGCAGATGAAGCATACATATATGTAAGAGCAGAATATCCAATGGCTATAAAGAGATTGAGAATTGCAATAAAACAGGCAGAAGAACACAATTTACTTGGTAAGAATATTTTGGGAACAGGATTTAATTTCACTGTTCACATCAAAGAAGGTGCTGGAGCTTTTGTATGTGGTGAAGAGACAGCTCTCCTCGCTTCTATTGAAGGCGAAAGAGGAATGCCAAGATCAAAGCCACCATTCCCTGCAAATAAGGGATTATTTGGTCAACCAACACTTATCAACAATGTAGAGACACTTGCAAATGTTCCTCTAATTTTGTTAAATGGTTCTGAATGGTTCAGTTCTATGGGAACAGAGAAATCAAAGGGAACAAAGACATTTGCATTGACAGGTGAAGTCAATAACACAGGACTTATCGAAGTACCTATGGGAACAACTTTGCGAGAAGTTATTTTTGACATAGGTGGTGGAATCAGAAATGGTAAGAAATTTAAAGCTGCACAAATCGGTGGTCCTTCAGGCGGTTGTTTAACAGAAGAACATCTCGATCTCCCACTCGATTATGAATCACTTTCAAAAGCTGGAGCTATGGTAGGCTCAGGTGGTCTTGTTGTTATGAATGAAGATACTTGTATCGTAGAAGTTGCAAGATTCTTCATGAACTTCACACAAAATGAGAGTTGTGGTAAATGTGTACCATGCCGTGAAGGTACAAAGAACATGCTCAGAATCCTCACAAACATAACAAGAGGCAAAGCCACAATGGAAGATTTGGACACATTGAAAGAACTTGCAGAGAATGTAAAAACAGGTGCTCTCTGTGGTCTTGGAAAAACAGCTCCAAATCCAGTTCTCTCAACCCTCAAATATTTCTATGATGAATATGTTGCTCATATAAAAGACAAAAAATGTCCAGCTGGTGTATGCACAGCTCTCAAGAAAATCGTCATAGAAAAAGACCTTTGCAAAGGTTGCACAAAATGTGCAAGAAATTGTCCTGTTGGTGCAATCAGTGGAACAGTTAAACAACCACATGAGATCGATCAGACAAAATGTATTAAATGTGGTGTTTGTCTCAAAAATTGTCCTTTCAAAGCTATCAAGGAGGTTTAGTTTTTAAATGAGCGATACAGTTAAAAAAACATTGTTTGTTGACGGTAAAGAAGTGGAATTCAATGATGAAAAAAACCTTCTCGAAGTTATAAGAAAGGCTGGATTTGAAGTTCCAACTCTATGTTATAGACCAGAATTGAGATCTTTTGGTGCATGCCGTATGTGTGTTGTAGAGATTGAAGGAAGAGGTATTCAATCTTCATGTACCATGCCTCCAGAGCCAAATTTAAAAGTACATGTAAATTCTGAAGCTGTAAGAAAAGTAAGAAAATCTGTTCTTGAACTTTTACTGGCAAATCACAATAGAGAATGTACAATGTGTCCTCGTTCACATAATTGCGAACTTCAGGCACTTGCAAACAAATATGAAATAAGAGAAGTAAAATTCCCAAGTAGAGAAAAATTATTGCCAATAGATGATTCAAATCCAGCATTGGTAAGAGACCCAAATAAATGTATTCTATGCGGAGCTTGTGTAAGAGCATGTTCAGAATATCAAGGACTTGAAATATTGGGATTCACCCATAGAGGTTCAAAAACTCTTGTAAGTCCAGCTCTTGGAAAGAAACTTGGAGAAGTTGACTGTGTATACTGTGGACAGTGTGCTGCTGTATGTCCAACTGCCGCAATTACAATTAAGTCAGATGTTCAAAGAGTAAGAGAAATGATTGCAGATAAGGAATCAACTGTTGTATGTCAAATTGCTCCTTCAGTCAGAGTCGCTGCTGGTGAAGAATTTGGCTTAAAACCTGGAGACAATGTCATTGGTAAACTCGCAGCCGCTCTCAGAATGGTTGGATTTGATAAGGTTTATGATACAAACTTTGCTGCTGATGTAACAATCATGGAAGAGGGTACAGAATTTATTGATAGACTTACAAATGGTGGAGTTCTTCCATTGTTTACAAGTTGTTGTCCAGCTTGGATAAGATATATCGAAACACAGCATCCAGAATTGCTTCCACATGTTTCTACAACAAGATCACCAGAAGCAATATTTGGTTCAGCAATCAAAGACATCGCTGTAAATAGAGATGGATTTGCAAGAGACAAATATAAAATTGTTTCATTCATGCCTTGTACTTCTAAAAAGACAGAATGTAAGCGTCCTGAATTTGCTGTTGATGGTATACCAGATGTTGATTGTGTACTCACAACTCAAGAACTTGTCGCCCTCATCAAAGGTTCTGGCATCGATTTAAAGAATGTTGAACCTGAAGAACTTGATATGCCATTTGGACTTTACACTGGTGCTGCTACAATTTTTGGAGTTTCAGGTGGTGTTGCAGAAGCAGCATTGAGAACTGTAAGTGAAATTGTAACAGGTAAACCAATTGAAAATATCGACATAAAAGAGACAAGAGGTCTTAACAGATGTAAAGAACTCACTCTTGAATTGAATGGTCAAAAGGTAAAAGTCGTCATAGTCAATACACTTAGAGAAGCTGAAAAAATGCTCCAAAAAGTCATCGATGGCACTGCTGATTTCCAAATGCTCGAAGTCATGGCTTGCCCAGGTGGTTGTGTCGGTGGTGGCGGTCAACCAATCAGTTGTAACAATCCTGTAAAGAAAAATCAAAGAGCAGAGGGACTTTATAATGAAGATTCTTCTTTGCAATATAGAAAATCTCATGAAAATCCTGCTGTTAAGAAGTTCTATGAAGAATGGTTCGAAAAACCAGGAAGTCATAAAGCACATGAACTTTTACATACATCTTACATAAATAGATTTGAAACTTGTTATAAAAATACAAAATAATTGATTGAAAAGTCTGTCGCATATTTATTGTATATAATTTATGTGGCAGACTTTATTTGTTTTAAGGGGGGACTATGAGAGAAAGACAATTATCCATACCAACTCTCAAAAGATTACCTCTCTATTGTAATATTGCACAACATGCCCTTGATACAGGTAAAAAGTTGATATCAAGTTCAGAAATAGCTGATTGTTTGAATATTGATTCAACTCAAGTTAGAAAGGATATAGCTGCAATAGGTTATGGAGGAAAACCAAGAGTTGGGTTTGATTCAAAAGAATTAGTAAAGTATATAAAGAAATTTTTGGGGTTGGATAAAATAAATAGTGTAATTCTTATAGGTGCAGGTAATTTGGGTATTGCTCTCGCACGATATAAGGGTTTTTTACTTCAAGGTATAAATATAACAGCTCTTTTTGACAATGATCCTAAGTTGATAGGCTCGGAAATAGATGGAAAGCGAGTTCTTTCCGTAGATGAACTTGAAAATTATATATCTGAAAATAAGATAAAAATTGCTATATTGACAGTTCCTGCTTCTGCTGCCCAAGAGATAGCTGATAAACTGTGTTCTTTGGGAATAAAAGGAATATGGAATTTTGCTCCTTTTAATATAGTTCATCCAAAAGATGTAATAGTTTGGAATCAGGATTTAGTTTCTAATTTTATTACTTTTATGAAATTTGTTAAAACCTTTTAGCAAATAGATATTAAAAGGATTTTTATACTATAGAGAAGAATTTAAAAAAATAAAATGATGTAAATAATGGAGAGTCTGTATGAGTGCAACAGGTCCTTTGGATGCAGGTGAAGTTTTTACCGATCTTAGTCCATTAATGCGTGATTATCTTGAGTCTGCTAAGAAACTTTCTACACAGTATAAGCATTTTTTTCTTGGGCAGGAACATTTTTTTGCTGCTTTTCTTTTGAATGGGTATTCTGCCATAAGAAAATATATAAACCAACCTAAATGGAATGCCAAGAAAAAAATAAATCCTCTTTTGCAAAAAGCTTATCCACAAGCTAAAGGTAAAGTGAAATGGAAAGATGCTTGTCCTTCTGGTTTTTGTGTTACACCTCGAATGCAGGATTCATGGGATGAAGCTATCCATTTGACGCAGTTTGGTGAACCTACAGATGTTCGTGATATTCATGTTTTAAATGCTATATTTGAAGGTATTAATAAGCCTATAAGAGACTGGTTAAAATCAGAAAATTTTGATGAAAAAGATATAATTTCTTTTTTGAAGGATGAATTGGAAAATAAAGGTTCTTCAAATTCTGAAGATAGGGCTAAATCAGATCATGGAGGAGGAGCTGTTGGTGGAATTAGTGGATTCTTTAGCAGTTTATTTGGTGGAAATAAAAAGCATAAAGATAAACCAGTAGAAAAACATGAGCCATCTGCTCAACATGTTGATTCCAATAATAATATTAATGAACAGCATGATGAACCAGTTCCTATTGAAGAGCTTCCAAAGCAAGAAACATCCAATGAAGTAGAAGAACAAGTTATTGAGGAACCTAAGGTTGAAATCAAAGATGTTATTAAAGAAGAGCCGAAAATAAATAGAAGTAGAGTTCTTCGTGTTGGAGATAGTTATACTTATCAAGAAGAAGAGCTTGTTTCAAGAGGAATGCCTGATGAGATCATAGATGAATTTATGAGGCTTGCAGATGAATATGGACCACTTCCAGATAGAATTTTCTTCAATAATAAAAAAGTTTATTTTGAAAATTTATTATATGAAAATTTAACTATTGAAGATTATAAAGTTGTTGTATCAGACCTTGAAGAGAGAATAAAGGCTGCTGTTGCTCGTTCTCCTTTTAGAAGTTCGTCTCATGTAGCTCCAACTCATTCTTTATTCAATAGAAAAACTCCTGAGCAAGTAGAAGAGGAAACTCAAGGTGAAGAAGTTATTCCTGCATTTGCTCCAGAATCCGAGCAAGTAGAAACTTCTCAATCAGTAGATGAAGGCAGTGTTCCTGTATTTACTCCAGAATCCGAGCAAGTAGAAACTTCTCAATCAGTAGATGAAGGCGGTGTTCCTGTATTTACTCCAGAATCCGAGCAAGTAGAAACTTCTCAATCAGTAGATGAAGGCAGTGTTCCTGCATTTACTTCAGAATCCGATCAAGTAGATACTCCTCAACAAGTAGATGAAAGGTTATGCTCCTGTATTTACTCCTGAGACTAATCAGATGGATGCTCAGCCAGTAGATGAAGGTTATGCTCCTGTATTTACTCCTGAAACTAATCAGATGGGTGCTCAGCCAGTAGATGACGGTTATGCTCCTATATTTACTCCTGAAACTAATCAGATGGGTGCTCAGCCAGTAGATGACGGTTATGCTCCTGCATTTACTCCTGAAACTAATCAGATGGATGCTCAGCCAGTAGATGACGGTTATGCTCCTGCATTTACTCCTGAAACTAATCAGATAGAAGCTCAGCCAGTAGATGAAAATATTATTGTAGAAAATTCTTCTAATGAATCTGAAGTAGTTACAGAAGATATTCAAAATAAAGAAAATCAACAAGAAATTACTGGTTCTTATTATGATAAAACAGAAAAATCAGATATAGTATCTTATGAAAAATCTATAATTGAAGATAATTTAGAAATGGCATTAGAAGATAGTTCTAAAGTCAAATATATAAAAGGTTGTTCACCTTTGGCTATATATCGTAAATATAAAAAATATATAAATATATCTGAGCTTTTAAAGGATTCAAAGTCTCTTTATCTAACAAAGGATATTGATAATTTGCAAGAGGGATTCCATTGGAGTGAAATGCTTAACTTTGTTCCTGTGAATTCTGTATCTCCAACTCCTAAAGTTGGAAAAATTGATTTAGATATGATAACAGTAGGAGTTTTTGAGAAGAAGAATTAGAGGAGGCTATAGTTTTATGAAATGCAGTCTTGAAATAATAAGTGGAATTTATGATGGTTTGTTGTTTGAATTTGAAACTTTTCCTATTAGAATAGGTAGAAGCGATACTAATGATATTGCGATTATTTTAGATGATGCAGCTTCTCGTGAACATGCCGAATTATCTCATGAAAATAGTAATATATATATAAAAGATTTGAAAAGTACAAATTCTACTTATGTAAATGGTCAAAAAGTTATTGATGGTGGTCAGATTAGTTTAAATGATGATGACGAAATAAAAGTAGGGGAGACTTATATTAAATTTAATATAGTTTAAAAAAAAACTCTCATCTTGGTTGTTTATCCGAGATGAGAGTTTTTTTTTATATTGGACCTATTGCTAATTTTCTTGTTTTTCCACATATCAAACATTTAAATTCAGCTACTGACCAATGAGAGAGTCTTTCTGTTTCTTGTTGAGGAATTGGAACATATGCATGACAGTGATCGCAACCCCCTTCTTGAATGTAGATTACTTTTTGCCCTTTTGTTCTGAATGCTATTACATTTTCCATTTCTTTAACTTTTTCATAATCTATACTCATAGAATATGATTTGTTATCAGGTAACATCGTATATTTACATAAATGTCTTATTTCTGAAATTGGTATTATTTTAGCTTCTAAAGGTTTATTATCTGCTGTTAATTCTACAATACATAGGTGAGTTGATACAGCTATACTTTTTTCTGTAAGAGTAAATCTTATTGTTTTAGAAGATTTTCTTTCTCTTGGAAAAGCAGAACATATTCTAATTTTATATCCTTCACTTGTCTCAAGATTGTATCCAGTTTCCCATATTCTACTGCTATTTTATTTCTATTAAAAGATTGTTGTGCTGAAGGCATGAGTAAATATCCTATTTTTAAAAATTACATGAAAATTCTTTAAATTTAAAATTTTCCCTTCTTTTTTTTTATGTTTTACAAATTTTTGATTCTTTTTTGTTTTTTGCTGACAATGAAAAATATTTTTAATATTTTTTCCCCATAGACATTTCATGAAAAATTTGATACAATAAAAAATATATTATATAAAATTGATTTTGGAAAAAAATGAAAGAATATAAAAGAAAAAAAGGTATAGTTTTAATTTCTACAATGCTATTGCTTACTGTTATTATAATGACAGGAATAATGCTTGCAATATCTTCTTATTCAAATATGAAAATAAGCAGAGGATATAAAAGTATGACAAGGGCTCAATATGCTGCAGAATCAGGTACAGAATATATAAGATCTATGTTTTATAAAAATGCAGATTTTATGTATCACAGAAAATATAATGAGAGAGGTTCTGTTAACAAGAAAACTTTATTTTTATCTCCAAAGAACAATGAAGAAATAACAATAACTATTGATTATGAAAATAGATGGATAAAAGGGACATTTACAGAAAAAAATGGTGAAAAAACTTTTTTTAGAGCTGGATTTTGTGATTCAACAAGTGCTCCAAAAACTCTACTTGATGATGACAAAAAAGACAATATACCTCCGATAAAATATTTATCATGTAATAATTTTCCTTCAGATAGATATGGAAATACATTTGAGCTTTTAAATAATAAATATGTCGCAAGACAAATATCAAATGGCAGCAAGGTAAAAATATCTCCTAATACAGCATATCTTGTAGTAGAAGGAATATCTAATGGTCATGTAAGGTATCTTGAATCATATTTAGAGAAAGTTGAAACAATGAATTTTAAAGTAAATAGACATAATAAATTGGAATATGGGATGACTGCAGAATCGTCTATTATTACAACAAATATTCCAGAACATCAACTTTCAAATATAAATCAAAAATATGCTTCATTGAAAGAAAATATATATTTGTACTCAAATTTATCATCTGTTGAGGAAGAAAAATCGCAATTAGGAAAAAAAATAAATATAAATTTAAATAATCTAAAAAATAACCAAATAGGCAAAAAAATAAATGCAGGAGCGTATTTTATTATAAATGACAAAATTTATTTCATACCCGAAAACAAATTAAATATAACTAAAAATGGAAATTTTATATCTAACTTACAAAATGCTACTTTAGTCACTAAAAATGATTTTTTTTCTTATAATTCTATAAACAATGAAATAAAATTGTCCAATTCTATTATTTGCAATGGAAATCTAATAATAAGCAATGCGGAATATTCAAATAATGATATTATTTCTAAAAAAAGCGACCTAAAAATTTCAATTTCAAATTCAAAAATTTTTGTAAATGGAGAAAAATGTATAATAAAAGGAGAAATTTTAGGAGAAGGCATGATTTATTCAGCAGGAGAAATTGAAATAGGTTCTCTCTCCTTTCCTACCAAAAGCACTAAGTATTATCCTTTAATAATAGCAAACAATAATATAACAGTTCAAACACTTGAAACAGATTCAATTTTTAAAGGATATGAAAAATTTATATCTGATATATGGGAAACTTTTATTAAAACCGAAAATAATATTTTATCTGAAAATGATATAAATAATTATGCAGAAAAATTGTTAAAAATAAAAAATAATATAAATGAAAAATCAATAGATTTAGAAACAGCATTAAAAAGTAATTTAAAATATACCTCAGAAGAAGCAAAATATTTTGCTCTATCTTTAATAGAGCTAAATTCAGAAATACAATTAGATAATAATAAAAAAACTGAAAATACTGAAAAAAATTCTGAAAAATTATATGGGTATAAAATGAGAAGTACTTCTACAATAAATTTATACAAAAAAATTAAAAATATTCCACTAAAAAATGAAATGGTTCTTTTTGCTGATTTAGTTTCAATAAAAGGCGATGTAAAAACTGAAAAGGGAATGAAATTGACAATTTTTGGAATTGTAGAAATTTACAATAAAAATAATATACACAATAAAATGTTTTTCAAATATTTATACAACCCAAATGAAAAAATTTTTATAAGTGAAGGAAAAGGAGTAAAAACTCGATATAAATTCAGAAATATTTTTTAAAATTGGAGAAAAATTGGAAAAAAATGTGTCAGATTAGTATTGGTTTTGGAAGAGATTTTTTTGAACAACTACAACCATCTTATATAAAAAACATAGTTTTAAGGAAAAAAATTGATTGGATATTGTATTATCTTCAAATAACAAAAGGATTTACAATGCCTAATATTGATTTTTTTTACGAAAATAAAATAACTAAAAATGAATTTGCTTTATATTGTGAAAATAAAGAAATATTTAGAGAAAAAAATTCAAATATAAAATCTTTTGACATATTTGAAAATATGTTATTTGAAATATTTTTTTTCCTATCAAATAATTCAGATATTTTACTAAATGATGATTCTTATGAATTTTATCTTGAAAACTATGAATTTTATCAAAATAACAATGAAATATTTAAAAATATATCAAAAGAAAAATGTAAAACATATTTAAAAAAAGGAAAATCAATAATATTTAGAAAAGAAATAGCTCAAAATAAAAATATTCCAAATATAAGTTATTTTGACAAAGAAGAATTAATAAAAATAATAAAAAGTATTTTTTTATTTTCAAATGAAGATTTAAAAGAATCACTGGAAATATTAGAGCAATTAGAAAATAATAATTATGTCATTCCACATTTAAAAGCTGAAATTGCCACAAAAATGGGAAATATTGATATTGCAGATAAATTGATAAAAGAATGTAGCGAAAAATATAGCTATTACAAAGAAATAATGTATTTATCTGCAACATATTTTTTGTCAAGAGAAAATCCATATAAATTTAATCAAATAATAAAAAAAGCAAAAGAATTATATCCAAATGATATAATGTTTGACTTTATTTTGGCAAAAATGTATTCATATTTAGAAGACGATGAAACAGCAGAAAAAATAATAAATAATCTTAAAATTGATGAACATCAACTATTTCCTGGAATTCTTCTCGATTTATCTATTATAAATAATAATTTTTTAAGTTCAGAAAAATTGCTGTTACAGGCTCTTTCTATGAATGAAAGACATTTTCCAGCTTTAATAACACTTTCAAATTTATATCTAAATAATAATATGTTTGAAAATGCACTAAACACAATAGAAAAAGCAATATCTTTATATCCCCAATATTCAGAATGTTATGAAATAAAAGGAGAAATACTTAAAAATTTAGGTAGAACAGAAGAAGCTGAGTCTTCATTTAAAAAAGCTATTATAATAGAACAACTCAAAAGTTGATATTTTGTATTTTGTCTCTTATATCAAAAATATCTTCTATGGGAGTAGATGCTCCAGATATAAGCCCAATTATAGAGTTTTTTTTCATATTTACTAATAAATTGTTGTCCAATTCAGAAGAATCTTCAATTTTATATGTTTTTGAACAAACTTTTTTAGCTATCTCGAAAAGTTTTGCTCTCCAACAACAAAAACAAAATCAGATTCTTTTGCTAAATTATATGAATCAAGTTGTCTTTTTATAGTCTCTGCACATATTGTATTATAAATATGTAAAATAGGAATTTTACTTACAAGCTTCGTAACTATAGAAAGATATTCAGATTTAATTTTTGTAGTTTGTACTACAATTCCAGCTTCTTTTAAATTTGGTAAATTATTTACTTCTTCAATAGAATTAATAATGAAAAAATTATTATCAGTATAACCAATAATACCTTGAATTTCTGGATGTTCTCTTTTTCCAATTATAATAACAGGTATTTTTTTCTCTTTTAAATTATTTACTATATTGTGTATTTTTTTTACAAAAGGACAAGTTGCAT